>CAYWKZ010000005.1:0-44999 GCA_964459115.1 uncultured Leptolinea sp.
AATCTGGAACTGACTGAAACGCTGCGGGGGAAAGAAGTAAACGGCTCCCTTTTGGGCGTACTGGACAAAACAGTGACCCCGATGGGCAAACGGATGATACGGCAATGGGTAAATAAACCACTAATCAACATCGAGGCCATCCATACACGTCAGACAGCCATACAGGCTCTTCTCACAAACGGAATGATCCGGGCAGAACTGAATTCGATCCTCAAGGGAATATCTGACCTGGAAAGACTGATAAACCGCATCGGCTCTAAAAATGCGATTCCCCGAGATCTGGTAGCAATGCGTGCGTCATTAGAGATCTTACCCGAAATTATTGACCTGATTGACCCACTCCTGCCGTTTCTGAGCGGGGCTGTTGGCAAAATCCTGCCATTACGAGAGGTTTATGAAATTCTCTGTTCCGCAATTTCGGATGATCCGCCGGCAACACTTGGAAACACAGGGATCATACGAAGCGGATATTCAGATGAGTTGGATAACATAAAATTGCATTCAAGTGAAGCCCGTGACTGGATGGCAAATCTGGAATCTAAGGAGCGGGAACGTACCGGGATCAAGACTTTACGCGTCAGCTACAACAAAGTATTCGGGTATTACATCGAAATTTCCCGCAGCTTAGCCGCATCCGCTCCGGATAATTATATACGAAAGCAAACGCTTGTAAATGCGGAACGCTTCATTACTCCAGAAATGAAAGAGTATGAAACGCTCATCCTCAACGCGGATGACAGCATTCATCAAATCGAATTGCGCCTCTTTGAGCAAGTCTGCCATGAAATATGCCAATACGCCGATGATGTGATGTCAACCGCACATGCCTTGGGAACGCTTGATGTACTCGTGTCTCTTGCTGATGTTGCTGCCGTCAATAATTATATCTGCCCGGTCGTCGATGACAGCGAAAAACTCAACATCGTTTCCGGCAGACATCCGGTCGTAGAAAGAACAATGGCAAAGGGGAACAGCTTTATACCGAATGATGTCCGTTTTGAGGATGGCGAGATCGTCCGTGTGATCACAGGTCCGAACATGAGCGGGAAATCAACTTTTCTGAGGCAGACTGCCATCATAATTCTTATGGCACAGATGGGCTCGTTTGTTCCTGCAGAAAAAGCTGAAATCGGTTTGGTTGACCGCATTTTTACCCGCATCGGCGCTCAGGACGAGATCCATGCCGGGCTTTCTACATTTATGGTGGAAATGGTTGAAACGGCAAACATTCTCAACAATGCAACGAAACGCAGCCTTCTGATCCTGGATGAAATCGGCCGGGGAACCAGCACCTATGATGGCGTTTCGATCGCCTGGGCGATCGTGGAATACATCCATAACGCGCCAAAATTGAGAGCAAGGACACTTTTTGCCACTCATTATCACGAGCTCACAAGATTGGCGGAAACGCTTCCCGGTGTCCGGAATTACAATGTCGCGGTTTCCGAAACAAACGGAGAGGTGATTTTCCTGCATAAAATCATTTCCGGTGCTGCTGACCGCTCATATGGGATTCATGTCGCTCAAATAGCAGGTCTCCCGAAACCTGTGATCAACCGTGCCAATGAGATCCTTTCTCAGCTTGAATCCACCGACCAGCAAAATGTTCTGCATGAATCATCTGTTCCATCAAGTCAGCTGCTTTTGTTCCCTGAGACAAACCCGATCGTTGATGCGCTGCACGATCTGGATGTAGACAACCTCTCTCCGATTGAGGCGATCAACACACTCTATACATGGAAGAAGAAATTCGAATAGCTTGTGGATAAAAAAAAGCCCTCTTTACATTTTTTTCGTAAAGAGGACTTTCTGTTTTTTCAGGGATTGTTATCTGATATCAGGCATTTTCATCAGATTCTTCATCAGCAGGGATTGCTTCAGATCCACTGTCAGATTCTTCACCCGGGATAACCGTGATTTGAACATCAATGGTTTGCGGCTGAATGGAATTGACGGTGATCGGATCATTCGAAGCAACCTCAACGACCGGAACCAATTGATAACTTCCTTTGCCCAGGTCTTTCAAATCTAAGATCGCATGGATATCAGCCGGTTCCACTTCACTGAGACTGATGAGCGGGCCTGCAAGGTAGACGTCAATATCAGATGGAGATATATATGCTTCAAGGCCGTCATCAATTCCCACAGCAGATACCGGTATCTGTGAGAACGTTTGCGTCCCTTCTACAGCGCTTACCACGATGTTCACTGTAACGGTCGTATCGCCTACCAGCGTTATTCCTTCCGGAACGTTCAGGCTCACTTTCCGGTTCGTGGTTGCGGTGATTTCATCCAACATGATCGTCTCAGTTTCTATGTAACTGTTCAGGCTGTTCAGCAATTCTTTATCTGCTGAGTAAACCGTGACGAATCCCGGATCGACCTCCAGGTTATCCACCCGGTAACCGGCAGATATTTCACCTTTTACAGACAACTTTACAGACAGGATCCTATAACCACCACGCATCCTGATTTCTTCTGTAACCTTCACTTTATCCGGAGTGATCGTCACATCCCGTACGATTCTGCCTTCTTCTGTATAGGCATATATCGGGAGTGTTTCTTCAATCGTTTCCGTATTATTGTTACGTTCCAAAAGAACAGAAACCTTACTGATTTTGTCTAATTGTGTCACTGTTCCGGAAATCTCAACGGTTTCCTGTGAAAGTACGGGTGCATCTGCGCGGAATGCAGTCGGGATATCACCGGTCTCTTCAACCACGATGGGATATTCTCTCGTTTCAAATTCCTCGATGGTTACGGTAGCCACACTTGGTGTTACTGAAATGATTTGAACTGGAGAAATACCGATTTGTACGGAAATCGGTATCTGATGGGTTCCCGGTTCAAGGCCTGTAACATCAATGATAGCCTTCCCCTGCACTCTTTCCATCGAGATTCGCCGCCATACTGAGTTTGGCGCCCTCAAGTTCACACTGACACTGCTGGGAAGTCCGCTGGTTATCATGCAATTTTCAGGTAACCCGACAGTTTCAATTGTGATCGTTTGAGAAAACCGGCCTTCTTCCGTTGGGTCAGATGTCATCGTCGCAAATATCCAAATGAAAAAAGCCAAAAAAATGCACAGGATTATCAGCGGGATATCTTTTAAAAATTGTAAAAATAGCTTTTTCATTTGTCGCTCCCGCCGGTTTGATTAGTGTTTTTTCCCCAGCCTCCAACGATTTGTTTTACAGAATCAAAGAAAGATTGTGATGTCGGCTTAATATATGCTTCTTTGATTATGTCAGTAAGCTCTTTGGGTGACAAGTCTCTTTGGATCGTCCCTCTTCGGCAAAGCGAAATGCTTCCCGTTTCTTCACTTACAACAATTGCCAGACAGTCCGTTTCTTCACTGACACCCAATGCCGCTCTGTGTCTGAGACCAAAATGCCTTTCAGGATTCTTTTCCAGAGAATTTTTCGCCGAAAGAGGCATAACACAGGATGCCATGTAAACACGACCGTTGCGAATAATCACGGCTCCGTCATGAAGAGGCGTATTCGGATAAAAAATCTGAAGCAGCAGTTCGACGCTCACTTTTGCATCAATATTCACACCTGCAGTGATTTCTTTGTCAAGGTTATCCAAATATTCCATCACAATCAGGGCTCCATGATTCCGATTTGAAAGTCTCATGCAGGCATCACCAATCGTTTCAGCGACATCATACATCAATTCTGATTCTTTTGGTGTGGATGTAAACAATTCCTTAAAATTGCTTAATCCGCCAACCCTGTCAAAGGATCGCCGGATTTCCGGCGCAAACACAACCGGGATCATGATCAATAATACAGGTGTTGCATTGGACACGACCCAGTTAAATGCAGTCAAATTTTTTATCATACTGAGAGCGCCGAAAACCACAAATGCGATAATCAGGCCTCGAATCATGTTATAACCGCGTGTTCCCTGCAATAGTTTTATTACTACCAAAAGCATTAATGCAACGAGTAATATGTCAGGAATGCTATCCGCAGTAAATCGTTGTCCAATGAATTTTATTTCATTGATAATAGATTCCAATGTAATGCTCCTTACTGCGCTGACTTGTGAATATGATCCAGGGCCTCTAAAACCTGTTTTTCCATGGAGGTTATCGGCTCAGTCGAGTAAATGATCCTGTCAGCTTCTTTTTCGTCCCAATCATGGTTTTCCTGAGCTTTTAGCCTTGAACAGGCTTCTTCATATGAAAGGTGACGGCTTTCAATCAAACGTTTTATCTGTTGCTCCGGTTCTGCGTGTATGACCCACAATTCATCGCAAATGTTTACCAAACCTGAGCTGACGATTTCGATAGCTTCGATGATATAGTCATACGAATCATCATTAATCATACCCTTTATTTGCTGAACAATACACGGATGTGTGATATCTTCCAATATGTTCATCCGCTCTGGATCATTAAACACAATTTTTCCAAGCTTTTTCCTGTCGATGTGTTTTTTGCCATTTTTATCTTCAGTAACGACATCATTTCCAAATTCTAAGGCAATTTTCTTTATTACATCAGGAAATTCTAAAACTTCATGCGCCACTTCGTCTGCATCGATATGAATGAAGCCTTTTTTCTCAAGAATTCGGCAAACCTCACTTTTTCCTGAAGCAATTCCGCCTGTAACTCCGATAACCATTGTTCTGCTCCTGTACCTGCCTTTAATTTGATGATATACCTGACAATAGCCTGTTATTTTATTGTATCTATTGATATCCGTATGACGCACAAATCGCCTGTCCATCTCTTACAATGGACATTACGGAAGGATCGTCACCATATACTGTTTCGATCTCCTTTGCAACTTTTACAGCTTCTTCGCAATATCGGTTTGCGTTTGTGTGCATATAGGCCAATGCACCGACATATGAAAAATAGTATGGGACTGTTGAACCGGTGATCGGCATCTTATCGATTTCAATGATAGGGTCACCCTCGTCCGCACATTCGCGGACATTACAACTGGCAAGAGCACCGCATCCATTGACCACACATGAAAGGGCTTCGATTGCCGCCTCATAGTTTCGGGCTTTATAATAATTTACGCCAAGACGGCCATAGACATCCGCATTATACGGATTGATCTGCAGGGCTTTTTTAATATTTAACCCCGCTGCATAGAAGTCACCGGTCTGAGAATATGTATTCCCGATGGCAATGTAAGGCATCGGGTCATGTACGCCCAGTTGGTCATTGATTCGAGCCGCTTTTGCAAACATTTCCAAAGCGGAATCATAATCGGTGATTTGCCGCCAGTTGACACCGATGCGGATTTGAAGGAAAGTCATGTTCGGAGAATATTCAAGTGCATGGTTATACGCATCGATCGCGGAACGGTATTGACCGTAAGATTCCAGCAAAATTCCCTGGACCCGATAAACGTCAAACATGATATCGGAATCTGTACTCTCATTTGTACCGTATTCCAGTGCCTGGCTCAGCATCTGCTCTGCCCTGACATAATTTGACTGAGCAAGCAGGATTTCCGAATAAATTGCATAAGCAAGCGGATTTCGGGAGTTGAATTCTACAGCCCGGCGAATGTTGCTCTCCGCATATGCCTGATTGGTTTCTACATTTGCTGCTCCGCAAAGGTCTGCATCAGCATACCAGATATAAGCAAAAGCCAGTATGGAATAAATATTTGAATTTTCCGTAAAGTTGTCAAGGGCTGCTTCAAGAGTGGTTATGACATCATTCAATGTGGCAGATTTTTCCTGATCCGTGGTTTGTGAACCAGTCAGGTAGATCAAGGACCTGCCTCGCTTCCAGACATAATCCGGATTATCCGGTTCCAACACAAACGCGGCAGCATAGGAATCAGCCGCCTTTTGCAAATTTCCCGCGCGGAAATATGTGTCGGCTTCCAAAGCGAAAGAAATTGCATTTCTCGTAGGAACAGCAGTAGGAAGCCACGGAGAAACAATTGTCTGTGAAACCACGGCTTTCAGTAAAAACAAGCTGAACACCAACAAGAACAATAACAATAAGACCGTCAACGGATTTGAACGGTTTTCGTGTTTAAATTCAAGGTTTTTTCCGGTCAGCTGCATAATTTATGGCTTTTCAATACACCCTTCATTGTCAGCGCCATAGAAACAATCCCAGCAGGAACCGGGATGAAATCCCTGAGCATCGAAACAATCGGAATAATAAAAACCGATTAAATTCCCTTCCTGGTCAAAAACCCCATTCCCTCCGATAAAGCAGGTCCCGCCATTTACGTGGTAGCCGGCTCTTTCACAATCTTCATAGGAGTTTAGAGCTTCAGAGTTCCGGTTCAAATTTTCGTCATTACTGATTTTTCGATAAACATCCCCTCGAATCGATGAACAGTATTCTGCTGTCCTTTTTGCAGATTCAGCATCAGGAGTGAGTTGACCGAACATATTCCACAAATTATTTATAGAATTATTATCATATCCGTTCATCAATATGGTTATATTGCTTATCGCAACTGCCACATGTTTCTTTATGTTTTCAAATTGTGAAAAATCACCATTTTGTGCCATAAACGAAAAATCTGTGATTTTCTGACACTCAAGCGCTAACAGATCCAATACTTGTGCAGATCGATCCGGCGCAAGTGTTTCTGCCGATACACTTCCGAACATGCAAGTAATGATCAAAAATGATATAAATAATAATATTCCTGATTTTTTATTCATTTTTTCCTGCCATTTATTCAAAGTTATATTCATTCTGCTTCTAAAACGATTTCTTATGATTAAAAGTTTCTCTTTTATAGTTAGTAATTATACTTATTCTTTGTCATATTTGAAGCGTTTTTTATTGAAAAAGGAATTTTTCAATTAATGTATTTATCAACCTCTGAAATCAGGAAAATAAACACATTGTTTAACCGGTGGTAAAATAAATTCCAAGGGGTATTGAATGAAAAGTTGGAGAATCCTTGTAATTGATGGTCAGGGCGGGGGTATTGGAAAGCAGCTTACGCAAATCATAAAAGAATCCATTCCTTCTCTGCAAAATCATATAAAAATCTTTCGCTGCTCAGGCAATGCAGAAAGCAGGGGCGGAGATGATTCTGCAGCAGAAAACGCTGTAATTGTCCGGTTAATCTTCAGTCATTTCCTTTGCTATGAGCTTTATCGCATCTGAACTGTATTTCCAATATAACAAAAATCAGCCAATACTTGAAAACGTTAATTTTTCGATACCTGCAGGAAAATATACTGTAATTCTTGGAAAAAACGGCTGCGGAAAATCAACCCTGATAAAAGTGATCATGGGGTTACTTCCTGTTTCTGGTGGAAAAGTGATAATCAACGGTTTCGATATATCCACACAAGAAGGTTTATTTTATCTTCGGAAACATTGTGGCATTGTATTTCAGAATCCGGATAATCAATTTGTTTCACCTGTTTTGGAAGACGATATTCGCTTTGGTCTTGATAACCATAAAATTCCCGAATCTGAGCAAACAAACCGGATCAAAAACGCGTTAGATCAGGTTTATCTCCAGGGATTTGAAAAAAGAAACACAGCCACCCTTTCCGGCGGACAGAAACAAAGAGCTGCCGTAGCGGGCATTTTGGCACTTGAAGAAGATGTTCTCATTTTTGATGAAGCTGTGTCCATGCTTGATCCTGACGGAAAAACTAAAATGATTCAATGCATTAAGAACTTACGTGCAAAAAACCGTACGTTAATAATGGTTACACAAACCACAGAGGATGCCGTTGACGCGGATTATCTTTTGTTGATGGCAGAGCATCAGGTAATTGCAGCCGGTTCACCAAAAGAAATTCTTCCTGATATTGGTCTTCTGAAACGATCCGGTGTACAAATACCGTTTCCGATCAAAGTATATTACGATTTGAATGCTCAAGGGATATCTTTGAATAATTGTCCGCTGACGAACCAGGAACTTTTTGAGGCTATATGCAATTTAAATTAGAAAATGTCGCTATTACATATCCGCAATCTGATAATGCTTTAGCCCATATAAATTTAGAAGTCAATAAAGGTGATTTTATCGGAATTGTTGGCAGATCGGGAAGCGGGAAAACGACTCTTATTAATACCATTGGGGGATTACTCAATCCTCATAGTGGTTCTGTTTATTTTGAAGGACATGATATTTACAGTGATGATTTTGACCAACTGAACTATCGGAAAAAGCTTCAAATCATATTTCAATTTCCTGAAAATCAGTTTTTTGAAAACAGTGTTTACGAAGAAGCTGCATTCGGCCTGAAAATGTTGAAAATTCCTGCCGATAAAATAGAAATCAAGACTCTCAACGTGTTGAAAAAACTATCCTTTGACGAAAAAGCATCTAAAACCTTATCTCCTTTTTCTCTATCAGGAGGTCAAAAGCGGAGTCTGGCTATTGCATGTGCACTCGCAATGGAACCTGAAGTCCTGTTATTGGATGAACCTTTCGCAGGGTTGGATGAAGAAGGAAAAGAAAACCTGATTCAAATTCTTAGAGAAGAAAAGAAAAAAGGAACAACGATATTACTTGTATCACACGATCCGGATTTGCTTTGTGAAGTAGCTGATAAAATAATAATCCTTTCAGAAGGAAAAATAATCTGCATGGGGACTCCTTCTGAAATTTATAATACCGACAATATGAATTTGTTCGGAATTGGTTTACCCAACACAAAAAAGCTTGCTGATTTGTTATCATTGGATATGACAGACAACTTGACATATAATTCTTTTATTGCAAAATTAGTAAAGAAACTATCCGCTCCGATATCATGATTGATTTGACCTACATATATAAAGATTCAGTGCTTCATAAAATGGATCCGGCAATTAAATTTATCGGGCTGATTTTATTGTCAATTTTGATATTATTACTGAATGGTTTCAAATGTCTGATAACATCTGTTTTGATTATATTTGTTTTACTGTATTTAGGACATTTGGACATTGCAGCAGTTGTCAATCCACTCAAACGATTTTTATGGTTTTTTGTAATGATTTTTCTAATGAATGCCCTTTTTTATAAAGGAAACAATTGTTTATTCAGCATATGGATGATCTGCCTTTCTAAGGAAGGCTTAATTCATGGTGGTGAAATCATATTACATACAGCTGCGGTAATGATTCTTTCATATATTTTCATCCGGACGACGACATCCGTAGAAATAATGAAAGGAATAGAAAAAGTGATGACTCCGCTTCGGTTCTTTGGATTTCCAACACGTGATATTGCATTGATCATGAGCATTGCACTACAGTTTATTCCTGTGTTATATTCAGATTTTGACCGCATACGGAAAGCCCAAATTGCACGCGGAGCGGATTTTAACGATAAATCTATCAAAAACAGGATAAAACTCATTCTGCCTTTAGTAATACCTGCTTTTGTGTCTGCTTTCCGAAGAGCAGATGAATTATCACTTGCTATGGAAGCGCGTGGTTTTGGGATTGCCATGGATTCAGATATGAGAAAGTAATAATGGTATAATGAGTATGGATCAAAGAAAGGTTAGAAAAAATGGAATTTACGTATAAAACCCATGGGACTTGTTCTCAATATATTTATTTCGACATTGACGAAGAAAAACGCCTGCATAATGTAAGATTTTTAAACGGCTGTGATGGTAATTTGAAAAGTATTGGCAAACTTGTTGAGGGACAGGACGCAGAAAAGATTTCCAAACAATTAAAAGGGATCACATGCGGTTTTAAATCCACTTCATGCGGAGATCAGCTTTCCCAGGCGATCACTCAGGCGTTAAACAGTATCAATTGATGAATTGCGGAGAAACAATCGTATCAGTTCATGATAGTCATGATAAGATTGTTTTATTGATTTACACAATCATAATTAATAATAAAAAATAGATGAAGGAACATCCTCGTGATATAATGTTTGTATCTAATTACGGGACAGTGTCCCATAAAACAGGACAAACAATTAAAGATGGCTTCTTCAGAACATCAATATATCAACCGTATTTTTTCTCTTCTTGACTGTTTTTCAGTTGAAAACCCTGATTTAGGAGTCCGTGAAGCAGCACGGATGCTGAACATTTCCCCCAGTTCATGCGGACGGTTACTCAGCGAGCTTCGAGATGAAGGTATTCTCGTTCAAGATACGGAAACTCGCACCTATTCGCTTGGCGGCAGAGTCATCAGATGGGCTGAAGTTTATAGTGAATCCTCTGATCTGAGAAAAAAGGCATTTCCGTTTATGGAAGAGATATATAAGCAAACCAATGAAACGGTGACTCTTTATACAGCTGAAGAATTTGATCGCGTGTGTGTGGAAAGGATCGAAAGCCGAAAAACTGTCAGAGTTTCCGAACCTATCGGAACACGAATCAATATTTTTACCGGTTCCGGAGGTAAATCTATTTTGGCTTTCAGAACAGAGGAAGAAATCGAGCATGTCTTTGAATATGCCAGGACTCTCCCTAAATATGAAAAGGCAAATGATTATTTTGTCCAGCTTCAAAATGAATTTCAAAGCATTCGGAAGCAGGGTTTTGCCATCAGTCACGGAGAATGGCAATCAGACGCATCAGGCATTGGCGCACCGATTTTTAATGGCAGAGGCATACCCATTGGCTCAATTTCCATTTCAGCGCCTACACAGCGATTTCTGAATGAAGATATACTCAAATCTTATTCAAAGATTTTAGTCCAAAATGTTAATAATATCTCTCGCGAACTTGGATATATACCGGAACGCAGATAAGGCAGGCAAAAATGATATTAGAAGATCGGATCGAAGCAAACGTAATGATATGGCAGGAACGGATCAACCGCCTGATCAAGGAACACGGATCCTATGTAATTTCAGATGTAACCGTTGCTCAAATATGCAGCGGTATCCGCGGAGTCCCGATTCAAATCAGTGATATTTCATATGTTGAGCCGGAAAGCGGTCTGCGCTATCGTACCTATACAATAAATGAGGTACTGAATTTACTTCCAAAACTTGAAGGTTCAAGATATCCGCTGACAGGAAGCATATATTATTTACTGATGGGCAATGAGATACCGACCTTCTCAAAAGCGATGCAGATCGAAGACGAATGGCGTTCCCGTGCTAAAGTTCCTCAGTATGTTTATGATGTCATTGATGCATTTCCGGAAACAGCTTCGTCAATGTCCATGTTTTCCGCAGCAATTCTTTCCATGTCCGGACAGTCTAAATTCTATCAGGAATACGAGAAAGGTATGCCAAAAGACCGTTACTGGCATGTGATGCTGGATGACAGTCTTGACCTTACCGCTCGTGCACCGCGGATCGCTGCGTATATTTATAACCGCAAATACCATAACAATCAGCAAATTCCGGCAGACGACAATCTGGACCTTGCCGCAAATTTTGCACATATGCTGGGAAACGATGACCCTGCATATGCTGAACTAATGCGTCTGTTCATGCTGCTCCACATGGACCATGAGAATGCTAATGTCAGTGCACATACAGCACATTTGGTAGGTTCCGCACTGTCTGATATTTATCTGTCCTGTTCAGCCGGATTAAATGGACTTGCCGGTCCGCTTCATGGGTTGGCTAACCAGGAATGCTGCAATTGGCTGCTCAAGCTTTATCACGAATTTCAAGGGGTTCCCTCAAAAGATCAGATTCGGCAATATGTCGAAAAAACTCTTCAGGAAGGACGTGTGATTCCCGGATACGGTCATGCTGTTCTGCGCTGCATAGATCCACGTTTCCTTGCACAGGTGGATTTTGCAAAAAGGAACATGCCTGATGATGAGCTGTTCCAGACAGTGATGAACGTTTACGAAGTAGTACCGGATATTTTGAAGGCCACGGGGAAAGTGTCCAATCCCTGGCCGAATGTTGACGCGATCACCGGGACACTCCAACAGCATTATGGAGTCAAAGAAACTGATTTCTACACAGTACTCTTCGGAACCAGCCGAATCATGGGATTTACTGCCCATGTTGTATGGGCGCGGGCTTTAGGAAAACCGATCGAGCGTCCGAAAGCACTTACCACCAGGCACCTCGAATCCATGATCTCAAACAGCGGTTACAGATAAATCGTTGATCCGGCCTCAATTGTCATATTACAAATCTTCAGTCAGGACCGATTTCACTATCTTCGAAACAGTCCTGACTTATTCTTTCTTCCAAAAATAATTTACAGCGATAACACCGGCACCGATAATTGCTGTCAAAAGCGCACCGGCAATAACAAAGGTCCTGGTATTTGACTCCGGCGTATGAAGAAGACCCTCCGCTTCTTGCTGTATATTATTCTCAGCAACAGTTTCCGGGGAAACCGGCTCAACTGGTGTCGGGATTTCCGTTTCAGTAGGCAGTGGGGTTGCTGTCGGCGTTTCGGTAGGGGGCAATGTAGCAGTAGCTGTCACCGGAATAGCGATTTCCCAGCCAAGACCAATGGAATCGTCAGCAGTCATCCCATTGGCGCGGTAAATGTCATTCAGCGGAACCTTCCAGAGTTCTGATATTGACCACAAAGTATCCCCTTCTTCAACGATGTGAAAAAATCGGCCGTTCGCATTCGCTGTCGGGAAAATGGTCAGTTCAGTTTGCGGCGTCGGCCTTTTCCCCTCCTGATCTTTTGCCGGGATATATAAATTTTGCCCCAAACTCAGTGCCGTGGAATTATATAGATTATTCCAGGATTGAATATCTTCAATTGAAACGCCATATGCCTGAGAAATAGCCCATAAAGTTTGACCCTCCTGTACCGTATGGATGACGGACCCGTTTTCGGAAGGAGTAGATGTAATAACCGGCAGAATATAGGAAGCGACAGAAGAAGCTCCTCCGGCGGACGATCCGGTACCTGCATTACCGGTAGCCTTCGCATATCCGCAGCCGGCAACTCCCGCGGGATACGCTGCCTGTACGACATAATACACCATCCCATTTGCTGCTGTCGCTACGCCTGCACCGATGTGGCAGTAGCTGGAGCTTGTTGCGGGAATCATATGAGTTGCATCAGCCCAGGAAGCAGCGACCTCGGAAATTGACATACCTGCGCTTCCCATTGTGAAATTTTCAGTAGCAAAACAGGCATTGTAATTGTTATATCCAAAAGATGAAGCACGACCGGAAACATTACCGATATGCCATGTCATGTTCGAAGCGGCCATGGTCTCTGCGGTAGATTGGGCGCAGGCCATCAGTGCTGAATCGACAGAAAGCGCACCCAAACCGTTACCGCTGCGCATGCCGTTGATCAGATTTATCAGGTCGTAGGCACTGACACTTTGCGCATCGCACGGAAATGTGAAAAGCCAACAGAGCATCATGCATAACAAAATAATGGCACGACACTGGTGGTATGCCATTATTTTTCTGTACATGATTCCTTTTTCCAGCTTCCCGCAGGCAGCAGGCATCAATAGATCCTGGTATTGGCAAAGGTGATCAGATCCTCAGCATCAGAGCCGCCATTGGATTGAACTTCCAAAATGTAATAAAACTCCTGATCAAAAATACCCACGTCATCAAGTTTAAATTTCCATTCACCCATCAATCCGTCATTCCACTCTCGAACTTCCTGGACCAGTGTCTCACCATAGCCCGGTTCTCTGATATACAAACGGATCTGTGTATCACAATGAGGGGTGTCCGGTCTGCAGCAGAAATTTGTATAAAAGTAAGAGCCTCTGGGAAAGCGCAGCGGGCCGAACTCGAAGCGGACCAGACTATCTTTCTCTCCTGTAGGAGGCCCGGCGACAATAGCTGCCTTTCCCTGATTCCGTCTGCTTTCAAAAGTCGGAGATTCGTCATAGTAAACAACTCCCCGTCCACTCGAAAGGCTGGAATTTCCGCAGGTAAAGTATCCATACTGATCCGCGCAGGTGATGCTGCCAAAATTTTGTATCAGGTCGAAAGAATTATCTACACGAAAACTTGAAGACAAGTATACATTATTTGCATCTCCGGCCCCAAATCTTTCGCCTCTGTCATTTTCAACAGCCCAATAAGTTGTGAAAGTCCTCCCCACTGCATTAGGAGCGACAAGGTCAGCGGAAACAGTAACCGATTCGCCGGGTTGAATATAATTTCCGGGTTTCAGGAGCTGAAAAGATTTTGTTTTCCCGACCTCACTACCTGATTGATAAACGATTTTATAATTACTGTTCCACACACAATCACCGGAGTTTGTTATATACCAGGTTTTCGTAAAATTCGTATAAGGGGTGATCGTCATCCCATCCGGGATTGTCATATCACTGACATAGGTGAACCTGTCTACGCAGTTTGAGCTTTTGTTATCATATGAATAAGTTTGTGGTGTCGGAACAGACTGATTTCCGACATATTCTACAACGGTTCCCGCTGCGACAGTAGGGACAGCTGTTGTTCGAACAATGTTGTACGTAATGTCAGACATCCTGTATTCGATCTGTTCAGAAATCACCTGCTGGATCTGCTTGTTTTGTTCATCTTGAGAAGCAGCCAGATCGTCAGCCGTAATAAATTCGCTGTATCGTGATTCATACGGAGCGATAGCCGTGTTTACAGCTGATTCAACAGTTGCCTGAATGCTTACCGAATCCGGTGTTGTTACACATCCTGTCATTACGAAAACAGCAATGATGATAAGCAAAAGATTTCTCATTGATCACCTCACGTTTATTTTTACCCAGACGGAATTTTCTCCATTATCGCCGGTACCGAATTGAGACCCCCATGGCGTTCTGATTTTCCAATTTCCCTGATATTTCCCGCTTTTTTCAGGCGCTGTCATATATACAGAAATATCGATCGTCTGGTTCGGAAACACCATTGAATCCCGGGGAAAGGCGATCCTTTCATTGGCGTCCATGAGATCGCCGTCTACAAATTCAAAACTGTAATCTTCAGTCCAGACGCAGCTGCCGACATTCTTCAGTTTCCAGGTTTTTGTAAACGGTTTCCCCGCTGCGATAACGGTCTCATCCGGGATCGTGATATCTTCTACGAACTTCACCCTGTTGATGCAATTCTCCGGGGTCACGGTGACTTCAGTCATGACATTTTGCCGCTGCCCGGTCCAGATGGATGTCATCGTTGCCGTCATTTCCACAGGAACGACATAGGTACTGGTAGGTGTGGACGTTGGCGGGATCAGCGTGTTGATTTCCTTCCGCATCTCATAAACCAACTGTGTGGATGCTGCCATGACTGCATCATCCACCATCCAATGAACGGTTTTTTCAATATCGACGGTAGGAACAATTGCAATTCCATTGTCAGATAAAACCGAACACGAACAGAGAAAACCCGATAGAAAAATCAGAAGAAGGAAAATTCTTTTCATTTTTCCCGTTCGATTTCAACGCCCACAGCTTTTGTGAAGCGTACTGCCGTAGTTTTTTCTACACGAACAGACACCTTCTTTACCAATGGATGTTCCAGACATAAATCTGCGATATCGGCGGCAAAGGCCTCAACAGTTTTCCGCTTGTTTTCTGCCGCGGCGGACAAAATTTTACTAGCAATCGTGCTGTAATTTACACAATCTTCAATAGAATCAGTTTCAGCTGCCCTATGCGTATCGGTATAAAGAACAGCATTAATGAGTATATCCTGAGGCTTTGACCGCTCTTCATCACTGATCCCGATCGGGCCGCGTGTCAGCAAATCACGAATGATGATTTTGTCCAAATCATTCCTCACCGGTAAATTCGATCAGCGGATTTGTCATTCTGCAATAATCAAGCTCATAAGTATCATAACGATCATTCGTTATCTCATTGTTCTGCAGAGAAGCGACGGGTTCGTAATCATTGCGGCAGCGTACCTCAAAGCTGTATCCCGGATCGATCGCCATAATTTTCAAATCGGTGGTTTTCAAAACGACATCCGTTCCCGGTTTTATATAGTTCAGAGATGGCGAGATCGAATTGACATGGACGGATACCAAACCTTTGCCATCCTGCCACAGACGGCTGTTGCCGAATCCGTAAATATCACTGTACTGACGTTGGACACCTTCCCCGCCGAGGTTTTTATTGCTTTTTGCTTCACCAAGCATTGTCACATTTAAAACATATATGTTGGAATCGATTTTGTTGCCAACTGTTTTCAAACTGTATCCACTGTCGCTTGTCCTTGTGGTACAGCCTGCTGCGGTAAGTAAGCAAAGAAATACAAATAACGAAATCAGGATTTTTTTGTTCATTTGTGACACTCTCCTCTCAATGTATTTATACGATTTTATCAAAGAAAATGTTTCGCCTCAAGCCGGACAAAGGATTCTGCTTCAGCCAAATTTTTAACAGACCCGCGTATTTGCGCCTCGATCAATGCATTTTTGATTTGACCGATCACGGGACCTGCGGGAATATCAAGCAGTTCCTGAATATCATGTCCACTCATCATCGGCTGGGGCGAGATCACTTCCATATAACGGGTGAAATAAGCTGAAACCATGTTCTGGACAAATACAACTTTATCGCACCAGTTCTTATACGCGTTTGGTACATTCTGATACCGATACCCATCCGCAAGGTATAAAATCAAGCCGCCGATCCCGCCTTCTTTAAATTGACGGAAATATCTGTAGATATCCACATCACCATAATTTTCTGTTATTTTGACATCACAAAGATGCCTATAGGAACACAGTGAATTGTTTACAAAAATCGTCTCTGAGCTGCTGAACGCCAGCCGGCTGCACCAACCGTTTAAAACCTCCGCCGATCCGCCGAGTGATCCCGCAATGGCAGCGAAAAGGTTCAGCATCCGACGGTCATGGTAAAGCGCGAGCGGCTTATCAAAGAAAGCTTTCAAGGCCTCTTTGTAATTTCCCAGCCTTGAAGATGCATAGTTGTCAAAATCTGACAAAGGATCTGCTTTCTTCCGGTCTACCGTGAGCAGCAGGGAGAAATGATCCGTGTTGGCGATCCATTCTGAATCGAATGGAACATCCGAATTCCATTCCGGAAATAAATGATCTGTCAGTCCGAATTTTTTCCACATGCTGACAGCTTCAGCATTTTTATGCAGCCGGATGATTTTAAACATCTCATCGCGGTATCTTTCCATGGATGAGACATAAAGCCGGGACCGTGCATCATACATGGCATTCTGCAGACCTTCATCCATCTCCAGCCCAAATTCCAGGCACATGCGGATGGCTCGAAGCGAACGCAGCGGATCATTTTGCAAACTGTCAGGAGCACACATCCGCAGCGTCTTGTTTTCCATGTCAGACAGTCCGTTCAGCGGATCGACCAACTGCTTTTCGTTACCGACAGCAATAGCCATGGCATTGATCGTGAAGTCCCTTTCCCTCAGGTCATCTTCGATCGTCTCCCCTGTCAGCTGAGCAATATCCACATCAAATTTGCCTAATTTTTCATCCTCGATGATCACACGTACCATTTCCCGTTCATCATCCAGCACATAATAGGCGCCGCCCAATTCATTGGCGATACTCTTGCCTATCGGACGTACCAGCCCTTCAACGGTAAAATCGAAATCACGGATCTTTCTGCCAAGCAGAATATCACGGACCGCTCCGCCAACCAAATAAATTTTCATGCTGGCAGGAACCACTTTTCGGATCGCGCCGAACAGTGCGCTGTAATCGGATTCAAAATCAGGCACCTTCATGGTTTATTCTTTCTGATATTTTTTCAGTTTTTCAATATCAACGACACCGATGAACGGAAGGTTCCTGAAATAGTCGTCCAGGTCCAACCCATAACCATAAACAAATTTATCTTCGATATCAAAGCCGCAGTAGCGGATAGGAACCTCGACCTCCCTTCGGCTGGCTTTATTCAGCAGGGTGCAGATCTGAACACTGTTTGGCCCTTTCGCTTCGATCAGCGGAATTGCTTCATGCAGTGTGTTCCCGCTGTCGATGATGTCCTCGACGATCAGAACATCCTTCCCTCTGACATCGGTTTTCAGGTCAAAATCGACCCGTACATGGCCTGAAGATTCACGCTTTCCTACTCCGTAAGAAGAAATCGCCATGAATTCAATGCTGTGGGGGATCGTGATCTTACGCATCAGGTCCACCAGGAACACAACTCCGCCGCGCAGGAAGCAAACCAAAACCAGTTCTTTCCCTTCATAGTCCCGGCTGATTTCTTCAGCCAGCACCTGAATGCGATTTTGGAGTGTTTCTTCATCGATAAGAACTTCGGCAAGTACATCTTGATAAGAAAACATAATTCCGCCTTTTTACTGTGGTTTTCCGGGCACCATATGATGTTTCCGGCATCTTGCTTCATACATTTCGGACGTACCGACGATAACCAGCGGATCGTCATAGTGAGCCGGTTCACCGTTCACCAGGCGCTGTGTCCGGGATGCCGAACCGCCGCAAACCATGCAGATGGCGTGGAGCTTATCGACCCGTTCAGCCCGGGCCATCAGGATCGGCATAGAGCCGAAAGGCTCTCCACGGAAGTCCGTATCCAGCCCGGCGAAAATCACCCGGATCCCGCGGTTAACGAGATCTTCTCCGATCTTGATGATATCTTCGGAGAAAAACTGAGCTTCGTCGATCCCGATCACGTTGGTGTCATTCTTCAGATATTTATAAACATCATTGATGTCGTCGATAGGGATCGCGTCAATTTCAATTCCCGCATGAGAATGTACTTTTTCAACTACATACCGGTTATCGATAGCCGGTTTGAAGACTTGAACTTTTTTCCGCGCGATGATCGCTCGCCGCAGCCGACGGATCAGCTCCTCTGTTTTTCCGCAGAACATTGATCCGCAAATCACTTCCATGCTGCCGGGCTCATATTCACTCATGATCTCTCTCCCCTGTTTTTTTTGTTTCTTTAGTGAAATTTTACCCCAATTCTTTCTGAAAGAATTTATTTACATATAATTTTTTCTGTATTCCCGAATAAATTGTATTTTCGAAAAAAATAAATCAGCCCCTTGATGTGTTCCCAGTTATGTTTGCTGAATAATTTCTTTTTCGATATCCGCTGAGTTGCGTGAATGATATGGGCGTTCGGACAGTATAAGACCCGATATCCTTTTTCCCAGGCACGGACACAGTATTCAACATCTTCCGGTGAATAGAAGATGTTTTCATCCAGCGGGCCGATTTTTTCCATCGCTTCCCGACGTATCATCCAACAGGCAGAGATCAGGTACCCTGCGGGGTAATTCCGTTTCCCATCTGAAAAATCATATTTTTCCTGACGCTCCCCCTTTATTTGGATCGAACGGATCGGGATCGCTTTTTTAATTTTCAGCATGGCAGTCGGGATCTTTTTGGCAGTGACCTGTTCCTCTCCGGCAAGGTTCACCATGTGAGGACCGGCAATGGCATTTTTATCATTTTCTTTCAATGCGGAAATCAGCTCCGTCATGGCTTCCTGATTGATGATGGTGTCGGAGTCAAGGATACACACATAATTACTGTCGCCCGATATCTGTTGAATACCGAGATTTCTGCTGATCGTTGTCCCGTAATTCTTTTCAAGCTCTATTGTTTTCAGAGTGACTTCCGGATTTTCAGAGAGGAATGCATTGATCGTTTCTAACGTTTTATCAGTTGATCCGTTATCCACCAGTATGATTTCATATTTTTGTTCTGTAAGTGTTAAAATAGACACCAGACAGGGTCCGATCACCTTCTCGGAATTCCAGGTCAATATAACAAAAGATATTTTATCCATAATAAAAATTATACTCTAAATTGATCTTTTGACAAAAAGGAACTGTTCAGAACCCGCTGTCACCATACCCTGCAGGCGTCTGCGTACCATCCGCATCAAAGGTGCACTTACCATCTGTATCCGAGCTGCCCTTTTCCCTTCGATTATGATAAACGCATGAATCGTAACTTCCTTTTGCAGCAGCGGAATCGTATTTTTCAATCTTCCCAAAAAAAATCAAGTTGTATAGTATAATAGTAGCCAGTATGATAGTGAAATCAGAACAACGGTCACTTGGAAAAGTAAGTACGGATTCCTTTGAAAGGTTGATTTTATGACGAAGCCCTCATTTAAAGTGTGTTTTGTTATTTCAGAGGCTGAGCCGCTGATCAAAGTCGGCGGATTGGGTGACGTAGGCGGAACACTGCCTGCCGCTCTGACCGCACTGCCACATGAAATGACTGACGGCAGAAATATTGATGTCCGTGTTGTCATCCCCTACCATGATATTCTCAAGGAACGTCAAATTCCTGTCAAATGGGTCTGCAACTTCCGGATACCTTATGAAAACGGTCTGTTTCAGGATGTTTATGTGTCCCAGGCAGAAGGGATGGACGTGCCGATTTACCTGATCGACGGTGACCCGATCCGCGGGAAGGGTGTTTACAGTACCGACCCCATTGTTGACGTATATAAATATGTCTTCTTTTCCACTGCCGCTGTCGAACTGTTCAAACATATCGGCTGGGTCCCGGATGTCCTCCATGCCCATGACTGGCATTCCGGCGCTTCCGTGATGAAGATGAAGCAGATGCGTTCTTACTATCAGCCATATCATAATGTGAAAATGCTCTACACGATCCACAACCTGCCCTATGCCGGCGGGAACTTCCCGGATGTGCTGGAAAAATATGGGATCGAACAGGCATTCGCGGAGGAAATACCGCAGGATAAACGCGGCTGCCCCATGTCCCTTGGTCTCACGGCAGCGGACATGATCAGCACCGTATCCGAGACCTATGCAAAAGAGATCCTGACCGATGAATTCGGCAACGGATTCCAGTATTTCCTTCAGAAACATTCCGACAAGGTTACCGGCATTGTCAACGGAATCATGCCTCACCAGTGGAACCCCGCCACAGACCGGGTGCTTTACGAAAATTATGATGTCAACAGTCTGGAAAAGAAACTGGAAAACAAGCGGATGCTCCAGCGCGAAGCCGGACTGCCGCAGAATGATGACGTACCTCTGATCATCATGATCGGACGTCTGGACTATCAAAAAGGCTTTGACCTTGCCTTTGCCGCATTGCGGAAAGTGCTGGAAAAGAACTGGCAGGCGCTGATCCTCGGCAGCGGTAATCCCGCGATCCAGAATGACTGCCTTGCGCTGCAAGCTGCTTATCCGGACCGTGTTCGGGCTGAGATCCGTTATGATGCGGCCTTTTCACGGAAAATGTATGCCGGCGGCGATTTGCTGCTGATGCCTTCCCGCTATGAACCCTGCGGCATTGCTCAGATGATCGCCATGCTTTACGGCTGCGTTCCGGTCGCTCATGCCACCGGTGGTTTGAAAGACACGATCATTGACCCGCTTGAAAGCGAAGATCATACCGGTTTTCTCTTCAATGAAGCAAAACCGGAAGCCTGTGCGGAAGCGCTCAGCAGGGCGCTGGATGCATATTTCGATCGTGACCAATGGGTCACACTGCAAAAACGATGTATGGTACAGGACTTTACGTGGGAAAAATCCGCGAAAAAGTACTATGACCTTTATAAATCCTTGTAACAGAAATCAGAACAGGATCTTTTATGAAACATATACGAACTTCCGGAATTATTTTACACCCTACCAGTTTCCCCGGTCCGGACGGGATTGGAGACTTGGGCCCGCAGGCATATGCCTGGATCGACTTTTTGGAATCCTCCGGCTGTACCATCTGGCAGACACTGCCGCTGGGTCCTACCGGATACGGTGATTCACCCTATCAGTGTTTTTCCGCCAGTGCCGGCAATCCCTATCTTGTCAGCCCGACACTTCTGCTGGATGAGGGATATCTTTCTCCGGAAGATTTTGCCGACCGTCCGGAATTCCCGCTGCATCAGGTTGACTTCGGTGCCGCTATCCCCTGGAAACTGAAGATCCTGCGCCGTGCTTATAATAATTTTGCCGCGAAGAACGGTACGGAAAACCCTGAGTTTCAAAAGTTTTGTGAAGAAAATAAAAAGTGGCTCGACGATTACGTGCTTTTCATGTCGCTCAAAAACAATAACGGCGGGGCTGCCTGGCAATCCTGGGCCTCTGAATTCAAGAAACGACAGCCGGAAGCGTTGGCTGATTTCTCAGCAAAAAATACGGATGAGATCAATTTCCAAAAATTTATGCAGTTCTGTTTCTTCAAACAGTGGAACAACCTGATGAATTATGCCCACGAAAAGGGCATCAAAATCATCGGTGACATTCCGATTTTTGTTTCCATGGACAGCGCTGACGTCTGGAGCAATCCGGAGCTCTTTTATCTGGATGAGGCAGGCAACCCGACAGTCGTGGCCGGTGTTCCGCCGGATTATTTCTCCCCCACCGGTCAGCTTTGGGGTAACCCGCTTTACCGCTGGCCGAAACATCAGGAAACCGGGTTCGCCTGGTGGATCGAACGCATCCGCGCTACGCTCAAAGTCTGTGATTTGATCCGTTTGGATCACTTCCGCGGTTTCGGTGGCTATTGGGAAATTCCGGCAGGAAATCCGACCGCTGAATTCGGACGCTGGGTGGAATGCCCGGGTGATGCCTTCCTGCAAACAGTCCAGGAAGCGCTGGGTGATCTGCCGATCATCGCGGAAGACCTGGGAGAGATCTCACAGGATGTCAGTGACTTGCGTTTGAAATATGGCCTGCCGGGGATGAAGATCTTACAATTCGGTTTTGACGGAGACGCAAACGACCACTTCCTGCCTTCCAACTATGTTCCGAATTTTGTTGCCTATACCGGTACGCATGACAATGAGACGTTTGCGGGCTGGTTCAGTAATGCCAGCGAGAAGAGCCGCAATTTTGCTATGAAATACCTGAATTCCAACGGTGAACATATTGCCTGGGACGCGATCCGGGCTGTCTGGCAGTCAGTTGCGGTTTATTCCATTGCTCCGCTTCAGGATTTCCTGGAACTGGGCGACGAAGCCAGGATGAACTTCCCGGGAAGGATGTTCGGCAACTGGAGCTTCCGTTACATCAATTCCGATCTGACCCCGGACCTGGCTTTCCGCATCCTCGATCTCAACCGGACTTATAACCGTATTCCCGAGATCAGCGGCAGGGAACATGCCCCGGTCGAGATATTTTATGAAAAACCGTAACAAAAAATAAGAAATAAGAAATAAGAAATATATCTATTCAGGACGGAGCACACGGAGACTGCTCTGCTGATGCAGCGAAGCCTGCACAGCAGGGCTGTATCTCGTGATGCGTCATACGATTCTGAACAGCCACGAAATAAGAATCAAGAGGTAATGGATTTATGAAACTGATCGATCATGGTGTGTTTTATTCGGGTGGCAGGATCCTCGATACTTTTGCTGCAGATCCGAAAGAAGCTAAAAACCGCACGATGGCTTATCAAATCATGCGGGATCACAGCAGCAATTCTGAGGATGGGACCTTCCGCATACGCTTTGACGCGATGGTTTCCCATGACATTACCTATGTCGGCATTATACAAACCGCGAGGGCCAGCGGGATGAAAGAATTCCCGCTGCCCTATGCGCTTACCAACTGCCATAACAGCCTTTGCGCAATTGGCGGAACGATCAACGAGGATGACCACCTGTTCGGTCTTTCCGCTGCGAAAAAATATGGTGGTATCTTTGTGCCGGCTCATCAGGCCGTTATTCATCAATATGCACGGGAAATGCTTTGCGGCTGCGGAAAAATGATTTTGGGTTCTGACAGCCATACCCGTTACGGATGTTTCGGCACGATGGGTTTCGGGGAAGGCGGCCCGGAACTGGTCAAACAGCTGCTTAAAAATACCTATGACCTCACCGACCCGAAGGTGATCCTGGTCCACTTGAACGGAACGCCCCGAAAAGGCATCGGACCGCATGATGTGGCGCTGGCACTGATCAGGGAAGTTTTCAAAAACGGGTTTGTCAAAAACAAGATCCTTGAATTCAGCGGTCCGGGCGTTGCCGCTTTACCGATCGATTTCCGGGCCGGAATCGATGTGATGACCACGGAAACCGCCTGCCTTTCTTCCATCTGGATCACGGATGAGATCACAGAGGCTTATTACCGCAATCACGGCAGAGCAGCTGATTACAAAAAACTCCAGCCCGGGGACGGGGCATACTATGACGGAGCGATTGAAATCGATTTGTCTGAGATCGAATCCATGATCGCGCTGCCTTTCCATCCGTCCAATGCCTACACCATTCATGAATTTCTGGAAAATGCCAATGAACTGCTCGCAGCTGTGGAAAAAGACACCATTGCCCAATTCGGCAATAAGGTCCAGCCGGATCTGCGTTCCAAATTCCATGACGGAGCTTTTTACGCGGATCAGGGCGTGATCGCCGGCTGTTCGGGCGGCATGTTTGACAACATCTGTGAAGCAGCAGACATCCTGGAAAACGGCAGCATCGGGACCGGTCACTTCGGACTGAGTGTTTATCCTTCCAGCACTTCGATCCAGAAGGCGCTGTTGGAAAACGGAGTCTCCGCCCGTCTGCTGGCTGACGGAGCGATCATGCGGTCGGCTTTCTGCGGTCCCTGTTTCGGTGCCGGAGATGTCCCTGCCAACAATGAATTTTCGATCCGTCATACCACCCGGAATTTCCCGAACCGGGAAGGTTCCAAACCGGATCAGGGACAAATTTCATTTGTCGCGCTGATGGATGCCCGTTCCATTGCGGCTACTGCCGCCAATGGCGGAAAACTGACCGCGGCAACAGATATCGACTACGAAACAGAAACGCAATGCTACAACTTCACGCGGGAAATGTATGAAAAACGCAGCTATGACGGATATGGAAAAGCGGATCCGGAGGTTGAACTGCATTTCGGGCCCAACATCACCGATTGGCCAAAGTTCCATCCGCTTGCGGAAAACATGCTGCTCAAGCTGGCCGCGGTCATTCATGACCCGGTCACTACGACTGATGAACTGATCCCTTCCGGAGAAACCTCTTCCTACCGTTCCAACCCGCTGAAACTTTCCGAGTTCGCACTTTCCCGGCGGGTACCGGAATATGTCGGACGCAGCAAAGCCATTATGGCTCAGGAAGCAGAACGGAAAGCCGGAAAAGATGTAGAGGAAATAACAAAAGTTCTTTCTCTTCTTGGGAAGGATCAGTCACTTGCAGCCTGCACGGAATTCGGTTCCGCGATTTTTGCTGAAAAACCGGGAGACGGTTCCGCACGGGAACAGGCAGCTTCCTGCCAGCGTGTTTTGGGCGGACGGGCTAATATCGTCCGCGAATATGCGACAAAGCGTTACCGCTCGAACTGCATAAACTGGGGAATTCTGCCCTTCACGCTCTCAAAAGAGACTTCTTTTGATTATGAACCGGGAGACTATGTTTTCATTCCCGATATCCGCAAAGCAATTGAAACCGGGCAGAGCACCATTCCCGCTTCGGTCATCAGCGGAAACAAAATCATACCGATCACGCTGAGTTGTGAAAACCTCAGCGATAAAGAAAAACAGATCATCCTCAATGGCTGCCTGATGAATTATTATGCGGCCGAAATGAAAAAGGATTGAATTATATGGATAAAATCAGAATGAATACTCCGTTGGTTGAAATAGACGGGGACGAAATGACCAGAATTATCTGGAAACAGATCAAAGAGATTTTGCTTGAACCTTTCATTGACCTGAACACGGAATACTATGACCTGGGTTTGACGAATCGAGATAAAACCGATGATCAGGTGACGGTTGACGCGGCTAACGCGATCAAAAAATATGGCGTCGGCGTCAAATGTGCCACGATCACTCCGAATGACCAGCGTATGGACGAATACCACCTGAAAAAGATGTGGAAAAGCCCGAACGGGACCATTCGAGCCATTCTGGATGGCACCGTATTCAGGACACCCATCGTTATCGACAAGATCAAGCCGGTCGTGAAAAACTGGACGAAACCCATCACCATTGCCCGTCATGCTTATGGCGATGTGTACCGGGGGACGGAGTTCCGCATTCCGGGTGAAGGGAAAGCTGAACTGCTTTATACCGCCAAAGACGGCACACAGATGCGCGAAACCATCTATGATTTTGAGTGTCCGGGTGTGCTGCAGGGGACCTATAACAAGGATATATCCATTGAATCCTTCGCTCATTCCTGTTTCCAATTCGCATTGGGACGGAAAGAAGACCTCTGGTTTTCCTGCAAAGATACGATATCAAAGAAGTATGACGGGACTTTCAAAGCGATTTTTGAGCGGATCTATAACGAAAGCTATAAATCAGCGTTTGAAGCAGCCGGGATCACCTATTTTTACACCTTGATCGATGATGCCGTAGCCCGTGTGATCCGTTCCGAAGGCGGTTTTATCTGGGCCTGCAAGAATTACGATGGTGATGTCATGAGCGACATGATCTCCACGGCTTTCGGATCGCTGGCCATGATGACATCTGTCCTGGTCAGCCCTGATGGGAATTATGAGTACGAAGCTGCGCACGGCACGGTAACCAGGCATTACTATCGCTTCCTGAAAGGTGAGGAAACATCCACCAATCCGGTCGCGACGATCTTTGCCTGGACCGGAGCATTGAAGAAAAACGGCGAAAAGGACAAAAATACGGAACTTGTTAATTTTGCCGAAAAGCTGGAAAAGGCGGTGATCAGCGCTTTAGAGGCCGGTTATTGCACCAAAGACCTTTCAAATTTATACGAAGGGCTCACGCCGACGTCACTTTCCACCACCGCATTTCTTGAAAAAGTACGGGAAAATCTTTAGATGATCACTGATCACGGAGGCACAATGGAGTTTAAACTGCCTGTTTATGAAGCGCCTGATTTTACACAGGAACATTTAGTGTCAGCGCCCGATGTCAACACTGCTGTTGTTAAGCAAGACGGCATTGCCCCCGAACAGTTTCACGGGACATCCATGTTTCCCGAATATTTTAAAATCAACGGGGAATGGAAACTGGCTGAAGAAAGCCGCATGGATTGCTGTGTCGTTATCCGGGATGACGGCAGTCTTGACGTTGTCGAATTCCGTAATCTGAAAAAAGGCGACCGGGTCATCCTGGGACGGACCGAGAACGGCATTGATGGCATTCTGCTGCATGACCATGGATTTCAGGAACAATATATTCCCGGGGACAGTTTCCAATTCCGGACAGGACGCTCCAGAGAAACACCGTTTTCTCAGGATTATGACACACTCTATAACCTCCTGATGTATGAACGGGAAAACAACGGCAATGTCCTTTGGGTGATGGGACCTGCCTGTGCTTTTGATGCCGATGCGCGTGAATCCATGCGCTATCTGATCGAAAACGGTTTTGTACAGGGCATCATGGCTGGAAACGCTTTGGCGACGCATGACCTGGAAGCCGGTTTGTTCGGTACGGCATTGGGGCAGAACATCTATTCTCAGAAACCGCAGCATAACGGGCATTACAATCACATTGAAATACTCAACCGTGTCAGACGTGAAGGTTCCATCAAAAATTTTATCAATACCTATCGCATAGAAGATGGAATCATCGAAAGCTGCATTCGGAATGAGGTTCCTTTTGTTCTTGCCGGTTCGATCCGTGATGACGGACCGCTGCCGGAAGTGATCCCGAATGTTTATGATGCACAGGACAAGATGCGTGAACTGATTCGAAAGGCTACGACCGTTATTTGTCTTGCGACACAGCTTCACACCATCGCAGCCTGCAACATGACCCCATGCTACCGGGTGGTTAATGGGACCGTAAGACCGCTGTTTATTTATACGGTCGATGTTTCCGAATTTGCGATCAACAAACTGGTCGACCGCGGTAGCCTGAGCGCCACCGGCATTGTAACCAATGCGCAGGATTTTGTTGTGATGGTGGCAAAAGGGGTTCAAAAGAAACTGGAGCAATAATAAATTTATATGGTAAAAACAATTGATGAAGCACTTGATTTGATCTATTCATTTGTCGATTACAGCATGTCACATGCAAAGGATGTTTCCAATGATGTGTTCACGCTCGATTCGATTCGCAGTCTTGCAAAAAAAATGGACGATCCCCAAAAGACCTATCCGGTTATTCACGTCGCCGGGACAAAAGGCAAGGGCTCTGTCTGTGCGATGCTTGCCTCTGCGCTGAGCAATGCAGGTTTTAAAACCGGTCTTTATACTTCACCGCATCTGATCCGCTTTAATGAGCGAATCATGGTCGACGGGGAAATGATCAGCGATGAGGAAATCATTGAGCAGACCAACCGGATCACTTCCAAAATCGGTCCCGGTGATCACATCAGCACTTTTGAATTTACCACAGCCATGGCTTTTGAATATTTCAAAGAAAAGCATGTGGACTTTGCAGTGATTGAAACCGGATTGGGCGGCAGGCTTGACGCCACCAACATTGTTGATCCTGTTCTCACGGTCATTACGTCCATTTCCATGGATCACGTCAATTTTCTCGGCAATACCATTGAAAAAATAGCTGCGGAAAAAGCCGGGATCATCAAACCGAATGTACCGGTAGTCTGCGGATGCCAGCCTTATCCGGAAGCTTTGGATGTGATCAGGAAAATGGCGGTCAAAAAGAACAGCCCCTGGGTCAGTGTTTCAGAAAGATATCATTTTTTGAACCAACGGAATTGTGAAGGACCTGATTCAATGAAGATTTGGCGGGTGGAAGAGCAGAAGCTGATGGAAAAGCATAGCAGGTCCGGTGATCAAAGCTTATGGGCGCCGGACACAATCCCGCTGCCCCTCATGGGCATACATCAAATGGAAAATGCTGCCGCAGTTTATGCTGCGCTTCACAAGCTGAAAGGTGGATTTCCGGGACTCGATCCGGAAAAGGCATATGCGGGGATCGGCAAGGCTTTTTGGCCATGCCGGTTTGAAGTGCTGGAAAAGGTGAATCCCCTTGTTGTAGACGGAGCGCATAACATGGATTCGATTCAGAAACTCACAGCGGCTCTGGATCGTTATTACGGGACAAAGAGAATTGTCTGCATTTTCGGCGCCTCAGAGGACAAAGCCCTGCAGACGATGATCAGGGAACTTGCACCGCATGTAGATCGATTCATCATGACACGGGCTCCGCATCCCCGGGCTGCTGTTCCGGAAGACCTGTCAAAAATTGCTTCTGCCATTGGCCGTGAAAACATTATCGCTGACACATTGGAAGAAGCATATTCGATTTATAAAAATGATCAAAACGCGAATACCTGTTATATTGCCACGGGCAGTTTGTTCGTGGCCGGCGGTATTCGGGAAATCCATATGAAAACTGACGATTCCATCCGTTATTTCGGATGAAACATAAGGGCGCCTCTAAAACTAACGAGCGGGGAAATAATTATTGTTTTTAGAGGTTCCTATAACTATGTAACGGAGAATAAATGTCTGAATCTTTAAATAATGACGACCAGGGAAATTATCAGGATCTTGTGTCCAGTCTGAGCCAGCGGACGGAAGAATTGTTCCGTATCCCGGACGCTGATGTGAACGAAGACGGGACCTTCCTTGCCTCGATTGTTGTGCTGCAGAATAATGTTGTTTTTCCCAGAATGATCTCTCCTGTTTTCATTGAACAGGAGGAAAATTTCGATTCTATTCAATATGCGCTCGAGAACGCGAAAACAGCTGTCGTGATGATGCCGAAGAACCCGGACCAGACAGGATCGTTTCGAATGCGCGATTTTTATCATGTCGGGCTGGAAATAGCTGTCGGGCGCATGATCTCGCTGCCGGAAAACAACTTTTCAACCCTCATCCAGGGCAGACGAAGGGTGATCCTGCAAAAAATCGTCCGCCGCAGCCCGGCACTGATCGGGAAATTCACGGTCAATGACGAAGAGGTTGACGAGTCCAGAAAGCTGACCGCAACACTGCGTACCACCAAAAACCTGTTTGAGCGCTGTGCGGCACTGGATAAAAAACTTCCGGATGAGGCGCTGCCATTTGTTATTTCCATCAACGACCCGTCCTGGATCTCTGACATGATCGCGACAACGATCAATTTCACGCTGGAGAAGAGGCGCAACATCCTGCTGACACTGGACCCGCTGAAACGTCTGGACCTGCTGAACCATTATCTTGCTGAAGAGCTGCAGGTGCTGGAACTGGAATCAAAAATTTCAAGGAAAGTTCAAAACGAGGTCGACCGTACACAGCGAGAGTATTACCTCAGGGAACAGGCAAAAGCCATTCAGGATGAGTTGGGTGAAGGTGACGTTTATAACCGGGAGCTCAATGAATTGCGGGAGCGGATCGAAAATGCCGGTTTTGGGGACGATGTGCGGAAAGTTGCACTGAAGGAACTGGAACGGATCTCCCTGATGGCGCCGATGTCCCCGGAAATCGGTATCTCCCGGACATACCTCGACTGGCTGCTGGACCTGCCCTGGAATAACGCCACTGAGGATAACCTTGACATTGCCAACGCGGAAATGATCCTTGACCGTGACCATTACGGGTTGAAGAAAACCAAGGACCGCATCATTGAATATATTGCTGTTCGTTCTCTGAAACCGAAAAAGGAACGTCAGCCGATCCTGTGCTTTGTCGGCCCTCCAGGGACCGGAAAAACATCCATCGGGAAATCGATCGCGGAAGCGCTCGGACGGGAATTTGTGCGCATTTCGCTGGGCGGTGTGACGGATGAGGCAGAAATCCGCGGTCACCGCAGGACCTATATCGGCTCCCTTCCCGGCAGGATCATTCAAACGATGAAACGGGCCGGAACCATCAACCCTGTCTTCATGCTGGATGAGATCGACAAACTCGGCAGCGATTACCGGGGTGACCCGTCATCGGCTCTGCTTGAGGTGCTGGACCCGGAACAGAACAATAAATTTGCCGATCATTATCTGGAAGTGGATTATGACCTTTCCAAAGTGATGTTCATCACCACTGCCAACACGACTTCAACCATCCCTGAACCTTTGCTCGATCGTATGGAAGTGATCGAATTCAACGGTTATGTGGAAGAGGAGAAACTTCAGATCGTCAGGCAGTATCTGCTCGGACGGCAGATCGATGAAAACGGGCTGACGGACGATCAGATTCAAATCACGGATGAGGCGATCATCAAGCTCTGCCGTGAATACACTTATGAATCCGGTGTTCGAAACCTTGAGCGGGAGCTCGGTAAGGTCTGCCGAAAAGTCGCCCGCAGGATTGCCGGAAAACAGGGGACGTCCTACAAGGTCACAGAAGAGAACCTGGAAGAATTCATGGGCCCGGCCTACTATTTCCAGACGGACCGTGAAATCAATGATGAAATCGGTGTGGTAAATGGATTGGCCTGGACATCAAACGGCGGGGATACACTGAAAATTGAAGCTGCCGCGTTTGAAGGCAAAGGTTCGATGCAAATCACCGGGCAAATTGGAGACGTGATGCAGGAATCAGCCCAGGCCGCCATGTCCTTCGTGCGGTCGCATGCCAAACGTTTCAACATCAAAGCAGACTGGTTTGAAAAGTATGACGTTCATATCCATGTCCCGGAAGGCGCCGTTCCGAAAGACGGTCCCAGCGCCGGTGTCACGCTGGCAGCAGCGATAATTTCCGCAATCACCGCTGTCCCGGCAAAGAAAAATGTTGCCATGACCGGCGAGATCACACTGCGCGGCAATGTTTTGCCCGTTGGCGGGATCCGCGAAAAGCTGCTTGCCGCCCATCGTCTCGGCATCAGGAAGGTGCTGATCCCGGAAAAGAACATGCGGGACCTGGAAGAGCTGCCGAAACAGGCCAGGAATGAGCTTGAGATCATCCCGCTGAAAACCATGGATGATGTGATTTTCCATGTGTTCGGCGGGACCGACCCGAAAATGAAGACGGCAGCCCGGAAGAAAACCGTGAAGGAAAAAGCGGCTTGATGAATTACAAAAAATGAAAAAGTTACTCGCATCACCATATATTCATCAGATGCGGCCTCGCCAATATGCAAAGAACGCGTTTATCTTTGCGCCTTTATTCTTTGACAGGCAGCTGTTTAATCCGCGTTCTTTGTTGCTGACGGTAATGGGATTTATCATTTTGTGTATCCTTTCCTCCGGGGTTTATGTTCTCAATGACCTGGTCGATGTTGAATCGGACAGAAATCACCCGCAGAAAAAATACCGCCCGATCGCGTCAGGAAAAATTTCGATCCGCAGTGCAAAAATCTTTTGCGCCGCTCTTTTCGCTGTTGCTTTTACAGCCGCTTTCTTCCTCAACAAGACGTTTTTTCTGCTTTGTGTTTTGATGGCTTTGATCAACATTGCCTATTCGTTCAAGCTGAAACATATACCGCTCATCGACATCATCACCATTGGTATATTGTTCCTGATCCGCGTCTACTGCGGTTCGGTTTTGATTCAAGTGAATATTTTTTCCCCCTGGCTTTATCTCGTCACCTTTATGCTGGCGCTTTATCTTGGGTTCGGGAAAAGACGTGCCGAACTGGCAAGCCTTCAGGGAGCGGAAAACAATACCCGTCCCGTGCTTGACGGCTATACGGTACCTTTTCTTGACCAGCTGATCTCCATCATCTCAGCGGTGATCATCATGTCTTATGCACTTTACACGTTTTCAGGTCCGGCGATTCCCTCCAACAACCGGATGCTGCTGACGATCCCGTTTGTTGTCTACGGAATTTTCCGCTATCTTTACCTGATCCAGGTCAAGCACCAGGGGGGCGCACCGGAAGAAGTGCTGTTCTCCGATCGATGGCTGCAGGGAACGATAGCGCTATACGCAATTTCCGTGATATTTGCTTTGTATCTGTGAGACTGATATGAACGTTCAAAGTTCTGCATGCGCAAAAACGATTCTCTTTGGTGAACATGCCGTCGTATATGATGAGCCGGCGATTGCGGTTCCGATTTTGAATACACGAACTTTTGTGAGTATTCAGGACACGCACAGACCCTTTCGGATCATTTCCGAAAGCATCCGCCTGAACAGGACATATGACGAGCTTATCCCCGGCAGCGGCCTTCAGGTGCTTCTAAAAATTATAATGGAACATTTCGGCCTTGCGGAACTGCCGAAAGCCACGCTCAGGGTTCGCAGCAGCATCCCGATCGCATCGGGGTTGGGTTCGGGAGCGGCTTTGTCCGCTGCAATCATCCGTGCCTTTGCGGAGTATTATGGCCGTGAGGTGCCGGTTGAAACTGTAAATGAGATCGCCTATGAAGTGGAAAAAGTTTATCACGGGACACCGTCAGGGATCGATAACACGACAATCGCCTATGAGCAGGCCATCATTTTTTCCAAACCTTCCGGTTTTATGCCGCTGCATGCTGATTTGGAAAGGTTGAATTTGCTCGTGATCGATTCCGGGATCCGCAGTCGTACCATTGATGTGGTCAGTGATGTCAGAGCAAATTTCACGAAAAATGAGCTTATTATTCGGGAGATCGGGAACCTTGTACGTTCATCGGTTGAATTTCTTGAAGCCGGAGATGCAGCGGAACTCGGACGGCTGATGAATGAAAACCAGCGCCTGCTGCGTGAGATCGATGTATCCTCACCTGAGCTGGATCAACTGATCGAACTGGGTGTATCCCATGGCGCTTTAGGCGGGAAATTGACCGGAGCCGGCAGGGGAGGGAACATATTGATCTTAGCTGGAGACAGGGATCATGCTGTTGAGTTAAAAGCGCTATACGAAATCCACGGGTATAAGGTAATTCTATGATCACATTTCTGAAATTAGGCGGATCACTCATCACGGACAAAAACGCTCCCTATACAGCCCGTCCGGATGTCATTCGGCGACTGGCAGAGGAAATATATGCTGCCTGGACCCCCCAAAAGGAGCCGCTGCTGATCGGTCATGGCTCCGGGTCCTTCGGGCATGTGCCGGCAAAAAAATACGGCACGCGTCATGGTGTCCGAACAGAAGCGGAGTGGGCCGGGTTTGCTGAAGTCCATGCAGAAGCCACTGCGCTGAACCATATCGTCACCAATATTCTTCGTGAAGCCGGGCTTCCCATCCTTAGCTTTGTCCCTGTGAATTGTATCCGGAGCGAGAACGGAAAAGTGACGGGCTGGGACACAACCGGGATCAAGAAATGCTTTGACTGTCACCTGATACCGCTCATATTTGGTGACACGGTTTTTGACAGCTGCCGAGGGGGAACGATCCTTTCCACGGAAGACCTGTTCACATATCTCTGCGATGATTTTCAGGAGCCGCCGTGTATCCTGTTAGCCGGTTTGGAAGAAGGCGTATGGAAAGATTTTCCCGCGAATACGGAACTTGTGACAGAAATCCCGGCACGATACAGCGGAGATGAAAGCTTTATTCACGGTTCGGTTTCCACCGATGTCACTGGCGGAATGCACGAGAAAGTCCGTCTGATGCAGGAACTCGTCAGCCGGGGCAAAGCCGATTCGGCGCTGATTTTTTCCGGTGATCAACCGGGAAATGTGCAAAAAGCTTTGGAAGGACACAGGATCGGCACTGCCATATTGAAATGATTATTTCCGTATTTTTGCTTATACCGTGTTATGATTACAGTATAGGTTTTATTCATATGGAGGTTATATGAATTACGCATCATCCGCAAACCTGCTGCGAAAAGAAGAAATCATCATTGCGCCTTACGGCACACATTCAAAAGATACCAAAGGGCGGCTTTTCCCTGAGGAGGAACACAGTTACAGAGGCTGTTACCAGCGAGACAAAGACCGCATCTTGCATACCACGTCATTTCGCCGTCTGGAATATAAAACGCAGGTGTTTGTGAATGATGAAGGAGACTATTACCGCACGCGGCTGACCCATACGCTGGAAGTGGCTCAAATCGGCCGTACGCTTGCCCGGGCCTTGGGCGGCAATGAAGACCTGGCCGAGGCGATATGTCTGGCCCATGACATGGGGCATCCGCCCTTTGGTCACTCCGGGGAAGAGGTCCTCGCGAGGAAAATGGTCAACCACGGGGGGTTCAATCACAACCGTCAAACACTGCGCATCGTCACAAAGCTTGAAAAACGTTACAATGGTTTCAACGGCCTCAACCTGAGTTATGAGACTTTGGAAGGGATCGCAAAACACGAAACCGAATATGACACCATGGGCGATATGGATTTCAATCCGGACCTGCGCGGTTCGCTGGAAGCGCAAATCGCAAACATGGCTGACGAGACCGCCTATTCCGCACACGACCTGGATGACGGACTGCGTTCCGGTTTGCTGACGCTTGAGATGGTGCAAAGCCTTGGAATATGGCGGATGATCTCGGACAGCATCCATTTTGCGGACAGCAAACTCAGCGATCTGGACCGGCATCGCTTTATCTCAGCTCTGACCGCACTTGAAGTTGATGACATTGTTGAACACAGTGAACAGATATTACAGAAAAATCGCATCGAATCTGTCAGTGATTTGGTTCACATGCCTTATAATATAGTATCGAACAGTGATATGATGGTCGGGATGAACCGGGAATTAAAGGATTTCCTCTTCAACAACATGTACCGCCATTATCGTGTGGTCCGCATGAGCGCAAAGGCAGACATGATCCTTTCCCGCTTGTTCGACACCTTCCTGAGCAACCCGAAGCTCATGCCGACGCACATCCAGGATATGATCGATGAAAAGGGCCTGGAAATAGCGATTTGTGATTATATCGCCGGGATGACAGACCGCTATGCGGTCAAGCAGTACCAGAAACTCTTTGACCCGGAGCTGCTGCCGTAATCTGAGAGATAATAACGAGGCCCCGGCCTCAGAATCAAAAAGAACAGAGGTAAATGAAATGGCTGAACAGGCAACATATCTAACTTCAGAAGGAAAACAGAAACTTGAGGAGGAACTCGAAGAGCTGAAGAACGTGAAACGCCCTGAAATCGCCGCCCGTCTTCGTCATGCAATCGAGCAGGGTGATATTTCCGAAAATGCCGATTACTCTTCCGCAAAAGAAGATCAGGGCTTTATGGAAGGACGCATTCAGGAACTGGAAAAACTGCTTTCCAATGTAAAACTCATTGACGATTTGGACCGTGAAAAAGGCGTTGTGAACATCGGTTCGGTTGTCACACTCCTTGAGGAAGGTGAGGATGAAGAGGAAGTTTATACCATCGTCGGTACCCATGAAGCTGACCCGATGAACAATAAAATCTCATTTCTTTCTCCTATCGGTGATGCGATCCATAAACACAAACAGGGTGAAACCGTTACCGTTGAAACGCCCGGCGGAACCATCCGCATGAAGATTGTGAAGGTTCAATAAATCATAAGCGACTTATAAATACTATAATGATATAAAATCAATAGATACCTGATAATTAAACTGATCCCGCAATACGCAAATGCTGCCGATCAGTTTAATTTATTTATATCTGTAAAGGGAATAAACATGAACAACACAAACCGAACGATTATGAATTGTATAGTATCTTCTTTTGTTTCTGTTTTTTTTCTGTATTTATGTTCGGTTTCATTTTTACAGCCTGTCATTGGAAAAATCTTCGGCATGACCAATATGCCGGCATATGTGCTGAGTATATTGGTATTTATAATTTCATTTTTCCTCTTGGGAAGACGAAATTTTAGTTATTCCTCTTTTCCGGTAAGAAGTATTTTCTGTTTTGTCTCGGCATTTCTTCTGATTAGTCTGGCCTTTACAAAAAGAAGAATCGATTTTCCAGTCATCGAATTATCGCTCCCGACCGGTGTACTGATCTCTATCGTTTCAATTTTTTATTTATGCCTTTGCGTTTTGCTGTCAAAAGAACAGACTTACGTCTGGGTGCAGAATGTAAAAAAATATTTCTCGCATAAATTTGTAAAAGTAATTCTGATCATTGCAGCAGTTATTTTGGTTTTTATTTCAGCATATAACCAATACAGCATGGATTTTTTCGATTATTTCGATTATTACCACCTGCATGCCTACTTCAACAGTATTACAAATGTTTTTTGGGGACAGCCCTTCACCGAAACGATTACCAGTATATACGGTCATTACGCCTTCTTTTATTATCCGTTTCTCAAAATCGCCTATCATCTTGGCATGCATAATATTTATAAAGTTTATATGATCATCAGCAGTGCGCTGATTGTAATTACATTACTGATTTGGATCAGAATCCTGTGCTGGAACATAAAAAACCGATTTGTCTTATTAGCCGGTATTTTTGCAGTTTGTCATATCAATGCCGCCCGGCGTCTTTATTTGACTCATCAGCTTTACCCGCACCGATCTTTTCCGATAGCGGTCACAGCCTTAATGATCGCATTATGGTACAGATCCTCAAGAAAAAAAATATTATCAATAGTTGGTTATTTTGTAAGCGTGATTTTGATGATATGGAGTACAGAATGCGGCATTTTCTCGCTTATCGCATGGGCATCCTTGCATATTTGTCGGGCACTTCAATCGAAAGAAAAGAATAGTATTTGGATATTATTATTCCATATTTCTGCAATCCCAATATCATTTTTTTGTGCTGTCGGTTTGTGTGGTGTACTTAATGTTTTATTTGGCGGAAAATTGTTGTCAATATCCGAATTTCTATTTCCTTTGTATGTAAAGGAACAGATGGTTGAAATGCATGAATTGTCACTCACATCTTATCCATCAGCATGGATGAGCATTATATTTCTCCTATTGTGTTTTTTGGGTTATGGGCTGAAAGATACTTATCTATATACAGAAAAAAACATTCGGAACAATCAAACAGCTGCAGGATTTTCGTTTGCTGTTTTGGGGTTAGAAACTTTGATATATGCCATCAATCGACCTGCTTACATCAATTTTTATTTAATACTTCCGTTAGCAGGAATTTTTATGTCAATTTTAGCTGATTCATTTTTCTCGGAAATTCCGTTTACTTTCCAAAGAATCACAAAAGAAAATAGAGAACAGGTACTCCGAGGATCATATTCTACGCTAAGTTTATTTGTTCTTGTTTATCTTATGGTAAGTACAATAATTAACATACCTTATAAAATTTCTGAATATGAACCTTATAAAGACACACAAAAAATTGATAAAGCAATTAATTGGATGACTAATTTGGAAAACAATAAGGATTCGCTAGCAATAGGAAATATTACAAGTTTTCTTTATGCCTACTTAGGACGTGATCCCGGATTTTATCACATGGACTCATCTGATTTCTTCATAAGTCCAATATTTCAAAATGATATTATCGAAAAAGCTAAACATCTCGAAGACCGGTCAGTGTTTGTTTCTAACGATATCAATTATGTCCTTCCCAAAGAATTTACCGACACGCACTGGGAATATTCCATGTATAAAAATGAAGATGCATCGATATATTATTGGATACCCGGAAAATGAAAAATATGAAAAACAAGCAGGGAATAAAATTAAATCCAATATTTTTCATTCCGTTCGTGCTTTTTCTCCTCTGTCTTATACCGGAGGCGGTATATCTGACGCAGCACGGGTTTTATTGGGATGACTGGAGCCAGCTGCTGATCCACAGGAAATACGGAGACAGTTTTTTCCGGGATTATTTTGTTTACGATCGTCCGGGATCCGCCTGGACGCACATATTATTCTTCCCTATCTGCGGTTCCTCACCGATAAAATGGCACCTGCTCTTTATCTTCCTGAAATATCTGCTTACGCTCCTGTTTTGGCAGGTGTTCAAAAAATTATACCCAAATAATCCTTTTTTCACCGATACCGCAGCCATGCTGTTTGCAGCCTGCCCGTTATTCAGTCAGGAACATATATCCGTTGCCTATTCCCAGCATTATACGGATTTTGTCTTATTCGCTTTTTCACTATACGCATTACTTCAGGCAGCCGGCAGTGAAAACCGAAAAAGACAAATCATTTGGTATGTGATTTCTACCCTCAGTATGCTGGGTCATCTCTCTGTTACAGAATATTTTGTCTTCCTGAATTTACTGAAACTCCCTGCATTGTGGATATTTTTCAGCAATGCACAGGAAAAGTCGCCCTGGAAAAAGGCCTTGCTTTGGTTTGTGATACCGTTTCTGGTGTTTGTCGGGTTCTGTCTGTTCAGACTGAATTTCAAATATTTCTTCCCGAAATTCAACGCCAACACACCGGAATGGCTCTACCTTTTCCTGAACTCTCCCCTCGAGGGCATCAAAGCCTTGTTCCACAACATGTCTGCCGATCTTGTTTATCCGTTTACCGGCTTCATCTCGGAGCTCTTTGCCGTCGATACGCTCAACATCCTGAGCATGCGGGAGCTGGTAATGCTGATTTCTTCATTGTTGCTGTCGACACTGACTGTTTGCCTGCGCCCCGCAACACCTGATGACAGCACTCATCTCAGCAGAAATGAGAATCTGAGCGTGATCCTGTTGGGCGCTGCCGGGATGGTGTTGGGTATATTGCCATTCTGGATCATGAATCAAAATTTTCCGAATTCCGGTGATGCTCCTCATGCAGACCGCTGTTTCATTGCGGCAATGCCATTTTTCTGTCTTCTGCTTGCCTGGGGTTTCTCATATCTATTTCCCGAAACATCCTCTCGGAGGGGTGCCATCGCAGCAGCTTTTCTGATCTTTCTCTTTGCCCATAAACAGATGTCAGTCAATCAGGCGGCGGCAGATATCACCCGTTCACAAAACGCCTTTTATCACCAACTCTCCGAGCGGATCCCGGGCATAGAAGACGGAACCGCTATCGTTGACGACTCCATTATCTTTCCCTCCCAGGGAAATTTTGCCACCGCCACTGCGCTGAACATTTTATATCCGAACCGTGTCCGCGAAAACGGTGATATACCTACATGGATCTTCTCTTATGACACTCGTCTATACGAAAATCACGGAGGTTTTCACGTAGAGAAACGGAATTATCATTTCAATCAGCCGCCGACAGATTATATTTATATCGATCATGACAACAAATTTGCCAACTGTGTCTGGGTGTTCGATCCGGAAGATACGGACAATCCTCATGTGACGGACCTGCAGCGCGGATGGATCGCCAGTTCGAATGTCAGCCGGATCAGGACGGAAGCTGAATTAATACCGGATGCTGAAGTGTTCGGGAAAAGGCCTGAGGGTTGGTGCAGCTATTATGAACAGGCAGGCCTGCTCCGTCAAAGAGAAGATTGGGAGGCGCTGGCTGCGTTGTCTCATATCGTACTGGATCAGGGATTTTCACCCTCTGACAGCCGTTCCAATGCTCCTTTTGAATGGTGGCCGTTTATTGAAGGACTTTATCGGACCGGTGATATAGATCTGGCAGAGGAGCTCGCTCGGCAGGCAATCGAGGCAGATAACGCTTATGCTGATTTCTTCCGCGGGAGATTTGCCCGGCTCACAGCCGGGCTTTCAGAATAAAGTCGGCTGCGAAAGCTTCGGATCCGCGCAGGTGATGTCGAAATACTCAGCGTCCACCGGCGCCATTAGCTGATCCAATTCATTGGGCGGACGGTCTTCCATCCATTGCCAGCAGTTATACCTGTCAAAGACCACCGGCATCCGGTCATGGTAGGCTTCCAGTCCCCGTCCTGCCGGGCAGGTGACGACTGCAGCGGAATAAACTTCATTTCCTGAAGGATCCACCCAATATTCCCACAAGCCGGCCAGCATGAAAATTTTTGTATCCCGCAGCGAAAATTTATACTGCACCTTCCGGTCATTCACCGTGCGCCATTCATAATAGGCAGTGGCCGGGATCAGGCACCTTCGGCGCAGGTAGGCCATCCGGAAAGAGGTTTTATCCTTCAGCGTCTCGCACCTTGCATTGAAGGTATGCCGCGCGATGGAGATATCCTTTGCCCAGGATGGGATCAAACCCCAATAAAGGATCTCGACCACCCGCTCCGCAGCATTGACCACCGCCGGTATTCCCCGTCCCGGGTAGTAATCTTCGGATGGAGCCAATGCAGGCGGAACATAATCCAGATCGAATTCGGTCTGTAATTCAGAAGGTTTCACCATCAGCGCGAATCTGGAGCACATAAACAAAAAAACTTTACAAATGAAGACCGCAAAGAGCGGCCTTCATTTGATTATTGATAGTTGTATATCTCCTGCAATTACTTTGCACAGATCTGTACACCCGCGCTGGCGCCCAAACGGTCTGCGCCGGCATCGAGCATCGCTTCCGCGGTTTCCGTGTCACGGATCCCGCCGGCGGCTTTCACACCCATCTCATCGCCGACAACGCTGCGCATCAGCTTCACATCTTCAACCGTCGCGCCGCCGGTCGAAAAACCGGTGGAAGTCTTGACGTAATCCGCATCGGCATTTTTCGCCAGCAGGCAGGCAATGACTTTTTCTTCTTTGGTCAACATGCAGGCTTCGATGATGACCTTCAGCAGCGCACCGTGCTGATGAACCGCGTCACAAACGACCTGAATATCTTTGGCGACCATGCGGTAATCCTTCGATTTCAGCGCTCCGATATTGATCACCATATCGATCTCGGTCGCCCCGTTTTCGATGGCCGCTTCCGCCTCAAAAGCCTTGGCTTCCGGGATCATCGCCCCGAGCGGGAAACCGACGACCGTACAGACCGCAACACCGGAACCGCGCAGCAATTCTGAGCACAGGCGTACCCAGCAGGAGTTCACGCACACGGAAGCGAACTTGAATTCACGGGCTTCCATGCAGAGCTTCGTGATCTGCTCGACCGTTGCGTCCGCTTTGAGCAGGGTATGATCGATAAAGCTGTTGAGCGCCGGAACAGCATGATCATCATCGTCATCATCATCAAGATCCGCATCTTCCAGTTCACTTTCGTCGATCACATCAACATCGAGCACATTGCCGTCCTTATCGAAAGTGGTCGCAACCTGGAGCCCTTCCGCTGAATTGATCACAAAGTTGATGTCGTCATCGTCTTCATCTTCATCCCAAAAATCTTCGTCATCCCAATCGTCATCGTCCCAGTCATCATCATCGAGATCCTGATGCAGCCAGAAATCCAGATCCTTTTTCCAATCCTCGCGATCGTCGTCATCTCTCAAATCTTTGATTTCGAAATCGTCTTTCATATCATCCTCCTTTTTTGATAGATTAATTATATCTCAATATCGCATTGTCATTCATTTATCAGGCACAAAAATAATCATTATCCATTATAATGAATTCAAAGGAAACCAACATGATAAACAAACTGACACAACAACTGAAAATTCTTGCCAGCGATGTCGATTATAACATCCGCCTGAGCTATCCTGACATATTCGCATTATTCCAAAACATTGCCGTTGCCAACTCCGAAGATCTTGGCTATGACCAGCCCAAAATGACACCGAAAGGCCTGTTTTGGGTGACCTCCAAACAGAAGATCCGCATCACAAAGCGGCCCATGCAGGGGGATTTCGTTGATCTCATCACCTGGCCGGAAAAACCGGACCGCATCCGCGGCAGAAGAAATTACCTGATGACCCAAAACGGCGAGACGATCATTGAAGGAACTTCGGAATGGGTGGTCATTGACCGCAATGTCAACCGGCTTTATATGCTCGATAAGCTGTACGACTCAGCCTTCGAGTTTTATCCCGAGAAATTGCTGCCGGAACCGTTTCACCGCTTTACTTCTGATTTCTCCGGCGAACCATTTGCGGAGTACAGAGTCCGCTCCGTTGATATCGACCTGGAAGGGCACATGAACAATGTCAATTACTTTCGAGCTCTTTTCGGCCTCTTTTCCCGGAAAGAATTGGAAGAAATGGACATCCATGAGGTCGAATGTCAGTATAAAGTCTCCTGCTATGAAGGCGACCGTCTGCTTTGGTATAAAAACCGGAACGAAACCGGGCTGGAGATCTGCGCCAAACTGGAAGACGGAACTGAGATCTTCCTGGCGCTGCTCAGCTAAATGAACGTCACTGAAAATCCCGTCAAGGAACACAAAGGAACAAAGTTCGGCTGATGAAAAAAATTTGGGGCGCTTTTTGGACGGTCATGACCCTAATGGGCGGATTTGCGTTATGGTCCACCCGGCAGCTGCCGTCTGAATCCGGGAGTGTCTTCCTTCTGGGGATGTCCAAAAGCAGGCTCGCGCTTTGCGGCGGGATGGCGGCGCTGATCCTGCTCTGTCTGGTCGGCGCTGTTCTTTCCTTCACCGGAAGAGAGAACGGCTATTCCAACGGGAAAGCCGCCGGTATCACTGCCTATGTTCTCCTGTTCGGACTGATCCTCGCCATGATCTTTCTACAGCCTCCGGTCGGCAGAACGTCATTGGAACGATCCCTTCTGGAACGTCTGAGGCCTTTGATTTACTGGGGAACCGGGTTTGTCCTGCTTTCCGCAGTTGTGTTGCTGATACAAAGAATACACGAAATGTTTCGCTTCCAGACAAGTTCCATATCCGCCCTGGTCTGGGGAGCGGTCATCCTCCTGTTTATGTCAGGTGCCATTATTTTGGCATTGCGGACCGGCATCGGTCTGGATCCGATTTCCGGCACCTTTTACCGTCAGGGCGTCTCGCTATTGGAAGGTCACCTGATCGTCCCGCTGCTTTTCCTTTTCCCGCTGTTTCCGCTGTTCATGAGCATCGGTCCGAAAACAAATGGAAAACGGTTGTGGACAATACTCTCAGTTCTTGCAGCGATATTGGTTTGGGGAGCGTCTGTCTGGCTGTGGCAGACGACGGAATTCGAAGGGCGCAGTTACTTCGCCCCGGCACTGCGGCCGCCAAATTATAACTATTACCCGGCTTCCGATGCGGAGAATTATGACCTGCTCGCTCAGTCAGTCCTGTTAGGAAACGGCTTCCGCAACGGCATGACCGTAGTTCGTCCCCTTTACGCCGCTTTTCTGGCTTTGCTTCATGTCATTTTCAAAAATGATTACATACAGCTTACGAACGGACAGATCCTGCTGCTGGCTCTGATCCCGGTGATCGTCTTTCTGATCGGGAAACACCTGCGTTTTACCGCTGCCGGGCTTTTAGCTGCTGCCTGGGTCATCTGGAGAGAAATTTACAGCATCCGTCTGACGCCGCTGGTTCAGGTCTCCAATTCCCGTCTGCTGATGTCCGATCTGCCGACGATGCTGATGATCACATTGACTGTTCTTTTTATCGTCAAATGGTACCGTTATGAAAGAGAACCGCTGTATGCCCTGCTGTGCGGCGGTATGATCGGCACAGCCATGCTGCTCCGCACCCAATGCTTTGTTTTGATCCCGGCCCTGATCGTGCTCTTTATCTGTTCATCCAAAAAGGCCTCGAAAAAATGGCAGTCGATCCTCATCAGCCTTCTCGGATTTGCCATCGTCTTCGCTCCCTGGACTGTCTGGGGGCGGCTCCATCCAAACACCACCGCAAACGCAGATGTTTCCGAAGGTCAGTACCTGCAGCAGCTTTACCGTACTGCGGCAGGTGAAACAGACCCTGACGCCAGTCTCTGGCAGGTCATCAAAAACCACCCTGCTGAAACAATGAAGGCGGTCGGTTCTCATTTTCTGAACAACGAGATCTCCTCCCTGCTGGTTCTGCCGGTACGTCTTTTAAAACCGGAAGAGGCCGATCAGCTTTTTTATGAAGGAGATCTGTTCTGGTATCGGGAAAATGCCCGTGAGACCATAGAATCAAATATTCCGCTCATTTGCACTTATCTGGCAGTCATCACCTTTGGCATCATTGCCGTGATTCGGAAAAACGGGTTTGCCGGGATGGTTCCGCTGGCAATTCATATTGTCTACAACCTGGGGAATGCTTTCGCTATGACCTCCGGCTGGCGGTTTATTTTGCCTTCAGATTGGATCATGCTGCTTTATTTCGCGCTTGGAGCCGCTGCCGTATTGGAATTTATGAATCGACTGTTCTTTTTTGGTTTCAGCCTGACCGATCCCGCCTGTTCTGTTCGACCTGATATGACAGAAGAAAAGGAAAAACGAAGCGCCATTAATGGTTGGGTATTTGCCTGCACGATCCTGCTCCTCATTCTTGTCGGTTCCATCCTGCCGCTGTGCGAGGCCGTGATCCCGCGGCGTTTCACCCCGAAAACACAGGCTCAGCTGGAAGTGGAATGGATCCAATCCCTTGAAGCGCCCATGGCAGATCTCTCAAAAATCAGTGACGAACAGATCATATTCCTTGAAGGAAGAGCCTTCTACCCCAGGTTTTATAAAGCCGGAGAGGGTGACTCCGGCGGCAGCTCTTCCGCAAAACGCGGTCTGGACATGGATCGCCTCGTCTGGATGTTCCACGATGACCGTGTTCATGTCCTCTGCGCTCCGCTGTCCGAAGAACAGGTGAAAGCAGTGTCCACAACACCGGTTCCCGACCCGATAGATGTTTTGGTTGTCGGAATAGAGCGGGAAGATTACATCGAAGTCCTTGACATGAAACAGCT
>CAYWKZ010000005.1:45099-51188 GCA_964459115.1 uncultured Leptolinea sp.
TGGTTGTCGGAATAGAGCGGGAAGATTACATCGAAGTCCTTGACATGAAACAGCTTGATCCGGGAGCTTAGCGGAAGATCATGCTGCTTCGTCAAATGCTTTACCGCTGTGAACCCCGGTTCCTTAGCGTCATCGCCTCTTTCTGGCTCAATTTGCGTTCCACTCCGAATTATGAGGAACTGATCCGTATGCTGTGTGAACGGATGACGGATCCATCTACCCTAAAGCAGAAACTGGACACACCCGAATGGAATGCATTTCTCTCACCGCTTTTCCATCTGATCCAAAACGGGGGTGTCGAAGAAGCCGAACGTTTTGAAGCTTCCTACGGATCGTTCCGGGTTGCCGGAATTGACAAAATCATGCGGGAGAAGATGTGGAAGAACCCTGTCTCGCTCACCGAAAACCTGTGGTACCGGGGCCTGATCTTTCGCGAGATCCGTCCGGTTGAAGGGGAACTGAAGGATTGCTACATTCTGCCGGAAGATCTGCTGAAAATCCTTTCCGGGATCGTCTCTTTTCAAGCCGTTCCTGCATCAACAGCGCCTGCTTTCTCCGTCCGTCCCGCCATTCCTTCTGAAACAGCCTGTATCGCTTTGGAAGATCGATCCCTGCCGGACTTGTTCTGTTTAGGGCTGGCCCTAAAACGGGATAAGCGGCCCCTGGCTTTCCCAGGTTTGGCCGTTTCGGATACCTGGATCCGTTTTCTGGATGCTCTTATCAGCGAAGGTGCATATTTCGATAATGAAAATGTCCCTGATTCTGAATCCATACGCCTTTTTTTGATTCATAATCGAACGGCAGCCAGGATCAGTCTGCTCAGGATCTGGCGGAATGCTGCAAATTATAATGAGCTTATTGAAAGTCCGGAGATCATCACACTGATTGCCCCCGATTTTTCCAAGCCCAAACCACGCGAAGTTATTCTCGGCCTGCTGAACGGTTTGTTACCTGATACATGGTTCAGCGTTAATGGCTTTATCGCTGCCGTGAAAAAGGCTCATCCGCAATTCCTGCGCGGAACCTTCCGTGAGGAGCGCTGGCAGCTGCAGGACAGGGAAGGGAATGATCTCAGCGGCATTGGGGCCTGGTATCAGTTGGAGGGAGCGTATCTCCGTTTTCTTCTGTCCGGTCCCCTGAGCTGGTTGGGACTCGTTCAGTGCGCCTATACGGACAAAGACCATAAAGAGTTGAGCGCATTCCGCATTTCTCGGGATATGCGTTTTTACCTTGCAGAATCCTCACAACCGGAAACAGCCGAAGAAATTCTCTCCAAACCAAACCTTGAACAGGCTCGCCCCACGATTTCCGGAGACGGAGAGATCGCCTGCAGCACAAAGGTGCCGCGTTATTTCCGTTATATGGCAGCCCGCTATGCAGAAATCGAAAAAGTGGACCGGGACAGGGTCGTATTCCGCCTCACTCCTGCATCCCTTTCCGAGGCCGAAAACGCCGGATTGACCAGGGCTTCCCTGCTTTCCCTGTTGCGGCGCTTTTCCGGGAACAAGGTTCCGCCGGCGCTGGAACGTATGCTGTCTGCGCCGGAAAATGCATCGCATACAGCTTTGATCTATTCCGCTACCATCCTGACAGTCCCGGATGAGGAGATCCTGACAGAATTATTGAATACATCCCGACTGGAAAAATGGATCCTGCAGCAAATCAACCCGACATCGCTCCTGATTGACCCGAAGGGGATCACAGAGGTCCGGCGCTTCCTGATGGAGCATGAACTTTTCGTTGATGTGAACAACAGGAATTGAAGAAATTCCGATTAATATATTAAGAGACAGGAAAGTCATCCGGAAGTATAATTGAGAAGTAACTGTTCAGCGCCCGACATGCAGCGCAGGATATACCCTGCTGTGCACACAGCATCAGAGCAGGCTCCGTGTGATATTTTCTGAATAGACTGAATAGATGCAACATTTTATAAAGTAAAGAGGTTATCTATGGCTGAAAAACAAACAGACAACCGCTCCCAGGTAGAAAAGAAGCTGACAGAGCTCAGCCATCTTTCTGATGAAGAGATTTTGAACCTTCTGCAGACTGATCCGGAGGGGATCAACCAGGTAGAGGCCAGTGAACGCCTTGAGGAATACGGGCCGAACATCATCGATTCCGGAAACGAAAACAATCTGCTGGAGCGTGTGAAGGAAGCGATCATCAATCCCTTTAATGTGGTACTGTTGGTCGTTGCCGGGATCACTCTCGTGACCGATGTGATCATCGCTGAGAACGCCAGCTGCTCCACCTTCCTGATGCTGGTGACTGTGATCCTCATTTCCGGGATCATATCCTTTGTACAGACGGAAAAATCTAACAATGCCGCGCAGAAACTTCAGAAAATGATCTCCAACCGCATCGACGTGATCCGCAACGGCATTGTCATGGATATCGATATTTCGGAAGTTGTCCCAGGTGATATCGTAAAACTGGCCTCCGGCGATATGATCCCGGGCGATGTCCGCTTTATTGAGACCAAAGACCTGTTCATCGACCAGTCTCAGCTGACCGGGGAAAGCAACCCCATCGAAAAATTCGCGGGGCCGTACCCTGAAGGGGATACGATCTCCGAGCTGGACAACCTGGGATTCCTGGGCAGCAACATCGTTTCTGGCAGTGCGAAAGCGGTGGTCCTTGCCACCGGGAACAAAACATATTTCGGCAGCATGGCGAAGAGCCTGAGCACATTCCAGGAAAAAAGCAAATATGAACAAAACATTGATTCCATCAGCAAGCTGCTGATCAAGTTTATGTTTGTAATGGTGCCGATCATCTTCATCGCCAATTTCATCACCAAAGGGAACTGGCTGGAATCTCTGATGTTCGGCATCACGATCGCGGTAGGGATCATGCCGGAAATGCTCCCTGTCATCATGACATCCTGCCTGGCCAAAGGCGCTGTAAACATGTCGCAAAAACAGACGATCGTCAAGCGTCTCGGCGCGATCCAGATTTTTGGGGAAATGGATGTGCTCTGCACGGACAAGACCGGTACGCTGACACAGGATGAGATCGTCCTCGAAAAATATATGGACGTTTTGGGCCGGGAAGATAAACGGGTGCTGCGGCATGCGTTCCTGAACAGTTATTTCCAGACAGGTTTGAAGAACCTGATGGATGTTGCCATCATCAACCGGGCAGAACGCGAAGAATTGTCTCCTCTCAAGGAAGCCTATTTCCGGGAAGATGAAATTCCTTTCGATTTCAGCCGCAGACGCATGAGCGTCGTGCTCCAGGATAAAACGGGAAAACGGCAGCTCATCACCAAAGGCGCTGTCGAAGAGATCCTTTCCATCTGCAGTTTTATCGAAATTGAAGGCGAGGTCAAACCCATCTCACAAAAGCTGATCGATAACGCGCTGAAGATTGCAACCGAAAACAACCTGGAAGGTATCCGTGTGATCGCTGTCGCACAGAAGAACCAGGTACGAGAGGCAGGCGCTTTCAGCGTGGAAGATGAGAAAGACATGGTCCTCATTGGCTTTGTCGGCTTCCTTGACCCGCCGAAACCTTCTGCGGAATCCGCGATCAAAGCCCTGACGAAAAACGGTGTAAGCACCGTGGTGCTGACCGGTGACTCTGAAGGCGTAGCCATCAACATCTGCGGACGGCTGGGGATCCCGACGGATTATACGCTCACCGGAGCGCAGGTAGAGGAAATGGATGATGCCGCGCTGCAGGAAGCCTGTGAAAAATGCCGCATCTTTTCCAAGCTCTCTCCTTACCAGAAACAGCGAGTCGTCAAAGCCTTCCAGACGAACGGGCACACCGTTGGCTATATGGGAGACGGCATCAATGACAGCCTGCCGCTGAAACAGTCCGATGTCGGCATATCGGTTGATACCGCAGTGGATATCGCAAAGGAAGTGGCGGACATTATCCTGCTGGAAAAGGATCTGAATGTGCTGGATGAAGGCGTCATTGAAGGGCGCAGGACCTTTGCCAACATGAACAAGTACCTGAAGATGTCGGTCAGCGGCAACTTCGGGAACATGTTCTCAGTGCTGATCGCATCCATCTTCCTGCCGTTCCTGCCGCTGCTTCCGCTGCATATTCTCGTACAGAACATTCTGAATGATTTTGCCCAGCTGGGAATGCCTTACGATCATGTGGAAGATGAATATATACAGCTTCCCAAGAAGTGGGACATTGACGGGATCAAAAAGTTCATGGTTTATTTCGGGCTTCTCAGCACGGTGCTGGATGTGCTGTGTTTCCTGGTGATGTGGTTCATCTTCAAGTTTAACAGCGTTGAGATGGCGGGTTTCTTCCAGTGCGGGTGGTTCATGTTCGGTGTGATTTCCCAGACAGTCGTCATCCACACCATCCGGACGCCGAAGATCCCGTTTATTCAGGACAGGGCATCCAACCAGCTGATACTTTCCACCTCACTGGTCGTTCTCGTCACGCTGCTCATCGGGTTTACATCCCTTGCAAACTGGTTCGACCTCCCTGTCATGGTGCCCTCTTTTGGCTGGTGGCTGGTCATCCTGATGGTCGTCTATATGGTGCTGGCACAGATCCTGAAGGGGATCTATATCAAAATCAACAAAGAATGGGTCTGAAGCCTAACGAAAGCCTTTATGAAAAGACAGTCACCCTCTATCGGGAGACTGTCTTTTCATAGTATTATCCAAAACGGAGCACACGGAGACTGCTCTGATGCTGCCGCTTAGCCGGCACAGCAGGGCTGTATCCTGTGTTGCGCTGTCGGGAACTGAGTAGTTACGTCTTCTTCATAATTGCTGTACTCAAGCATGCGTCTGATATCTGTCCGCCTGAACGGTAAAGAGATTGTGATAGGTCCCGTCATGCGCCATCAGCTCGGCATGGGTACCGACTTCGATCACCTTTCCGTTTTCAAGGACCACGATCTGCGTGGCTGTCGTGGCGCTGGAAAGCCGGTGACTGACATAAAATGTCAGCTTCCCTTCCCGCAATTTATCAAATTGGGAGAAAATTTCCTGTTCTGCCAGCGGATCCAGCGAAGCCGTTGGCTCATCCAAAATCAGGATATCTGAATCGTTGTAAAATGCCCGGGAGACAGCCAGCTTCTGCCATTGTCCTACAGAAAGTTCCGCGCCGTCCGGCTCAAAGATCCGCATCAGCGGCGTCTGATATCCCTTTGCAAGTTTTTCGATATAGGGGGCGGCATTGCCCTGAACCGCCGCATCCCGGATCTTCTCCGAATCGACCGGCTTTTCGACCTGTCCATAGGCGATATTCATTTCAACCGTATCCGCATAGCGGCCAAAGTCCTGGAAAATCGTCCCGTAAATATCGTAAAGCTGCTCAACATCGTAATCCCGGATATCCCGTCCGTCCAAAAGGATCTCGCCCTGCGTCGGGTCATAAAGCCGGGTCATCAGCTTCAGCAGCGTCGTCTTTCCGGCCCCGTTCAGCCCTACCAGAACCACAGATTCACCGGAGCGAAAATGCAGGTTGATATCCTTCAGCACATCATGATCCATTCCCGGGTAGCGGAAATAAACATGGCGGTATTCTATCTCATGCTCGCCGCGTTTCACAGGTACCGGCGGATCGACCCTCGGGATGATCGTTTTCTTCTCATTCATAAACGATATCATGTTGTCAATGAAAAGCGTTCCCTCATAAATCGAAGCCGTCATGATGATCAAAGAGCTCACTCCGCTGCTGATGCTGTTCAGCGCGCCGGTATACAAGGTATAATCACCAACGGTTAATTCTCCCCGGAACACCTTCAGCGCGACCCAGATGAAGATCCCGCAGCTTACGATGTTCATGATGCCGGTCGAGATGATGTTCCATTTTCCTTCCGAAAAAATCAGCGCTTTCATCCCCGCAAAGTATTTTTCAAATACTTCATTATAACGCTGCATGAAAAGGGGTCCCAGCCGGAACAGCCGAACTTCTTTCACCTGATCCTTATCCACCATCAGCCCGGAATAGTAATCCATCTTCCGCCGGTCTGTCGAACGGTGACGCATATACGACGCGTTTTTTCCTTTATAAATATAATTGACGATTGCTGAGGGGATCGCAGCCAGGATGATCGCCAGCGGCGCCAGCGGACTGATGGCCCAGAGCACCACAATAAAACT
>CAYWKZ010000006.1:0-47651 GCA_964459115.1 uncultured Leptolinea sp.
GTCTAATGTCTAATGTCTTTTTTTTGCACACTTTTGGCTATTATTTGATATTTATGGTTTCTATAACCGTAAAAAATATTTTATGATAAAATAAAAATGCTGTATGACAATATCTGAGAGGATATTTCTTTGCCTTGCCCGCGAAACGGTAAGTATTATTCCGCTCATTCTTTCCGGGAGAAGATAAAATCGAATGGCGACCGCGATCCATATCGAAATTGATGTGCTTTTTCTGATCATCCTGTGTGTGATTGCCTGGCAGATCACAAAAAGCGTCAGCAAACAGACCAGCCGGGTTCTGTTTCGTTATGCCGTATATGGCATCATTTCCATTCTGTTTGCCGACGTTCTCTGGATGCTTCTCGATGGAAAACTGTTTCCCGGTTCCATTATTCTCAGTAAAATAATCAATGCGTTCATTCTGGGAATGAGTGTCGCTATGGGCAGCATCTGGTATCAATATGTGCTGGATTCCCTCGGATATAACATCTCTCAAAACAAAGTCCGCCTGCTCATGATTCCCGGCTTCATCTCCGCTGTTCTGAATCTGCTTTCCATGTGGACCGGGTGGATCTTTGATATTACACCCGAAAATCACTACATCCGCGGCCCATGGTTCTCGATTCAGATCATTCTTTCCCTCGTGATGTTGTTCATTTCTCTCATTCACCTTTTGATCGAACTGATCAATCCTCACAAAAGAGTCCCGAAAGAAACCATTCTGAAACTGCTGAGCTTTTACATCGTGCCGGTCATCGGGACACTGATAGCGCTCCCCTATGCGGATATGCCGGGCACCTGGACCTGTGCAGCGGTATCGGTGATCCTTATTTACATGAATGACCAGGAAGGTGCCATCGTACGTGACAGTCTCACCGGGCTCAACAACCGCAAACCGCTGGAAACCACTTTTGCCTCTTACATCAAACAGACCGATGCCACAAAAAACCTCTATTTGTTCCTTTTTGACCTGGACAATTTCAAGGACATCAATGACACGCTGGGGCATCCGGTCGGGGATCAGGCTCTGGTCAACACCGCACAGATCCTGACAGATTCCATCAGCGGCCAACAGGGACTCCTTGCCCGTTACGGCGGTGATGAATTCATCCTGCTGAGTTTTTTCAAAGATGAGGCAGAGGCAGCATGCTTTCGTGACCTGGTCAGGGAAAAATTTAGTGAATGGAATAAAACGCATGATGCGCCTTACACGCTCACCACCAGCATCGGTTACGGATCATATCATCAAGGCCAGAGCCTCAATGATTTGACCAGTGCCGCTGACGAAAAACTATACATAGACAAAAAAAGCCGCAAGGTTGGACGCTGAGCCATGGTAGCCGCGATACATATAGAGATCAACATTCTTTTTCTTCTGATTTTAATCATCATTTTCTGGCAGATCCACCACAGTGTCAGCCAGCAGATGAGCCGAGTCCTGTTCCGTTACGTTGTCTTCGGTTCCATCATCACGCTGACATTGGACACCCTCTGGATGCTGATCGACAGACGGATCTTCCCCGGCTGTATCACAGCCAACAAGCTTGTCAACACGGCCTTTCTCGGCATCACCGGCATCATGGGCGGTGTGTGGTATCTTTATATTCTGGATTTTCTCGGGTATGAGTTGACGAAACGCCGTATTCTGCTGGTTCTGACTCCCGGGATCATTCTGGTCATACTGAACGTGATCACACTGAAAACCGGGTGGATCTTCACGGTCGATGAGAATAATGTCTATATTCGCGGACCGTGGTTCCCATTGCAGACCATCGGGTCTCTCTCAACGCTCGCTGCTTCCCTGATCCATCTGATCATCTTTTATTTTTTACCGCACACAAAAGTACCGAAACATCAGATCGGTCTGCAGATCTCATTTTATTCCATCCCCTTTGTCGGTACAGTTTTAGCGCTGCCCATTTCCGGTATGCCGGGTACCTGGACATGTTCCGCGGTATCGATCATTCTGATGTATATGAACGACCAGGACAATGCCGTCCAGCGGGACAGCCTGACCGGTCTCAATAACCGGAAAAATCTGGAGCAGATCTTCAAAGCCTATACAAAACAGGTCAGCAAAAAACATCATTTATACCTGTTCATGCTGGATCTGAACAATTTCAAACAGATCAATGACACCTACGGACACCCTACAGGGGATCAGGTGCTCGTTGATGCCTCCGGCCTCATCATGCGGTCACTTGATGAAAAACAGGGTTACCTGGCCCGCTATGGCGGTGATGAATTTTTGATCATGTGCTTTTTTGACGGAGATTCAAATGCTGCCGAATATGAAAAACAGCTGAAAGACAGTTTTGCAGACTGGAACAGGGAAAACGACAATCCATACACCCTGATGTGCAGCATCGGACGGAGCCGCTTCCATGAAGGCCAATCACTGGAAAAGCTGGTCAGCGACGCTGACAAAAAACTGTATCAGGACAAACAAATGTCCAACTCCGCAGGAAGATAATAAGCAGTATAATCATGTCTAAAACGAAAACCAACGTCCTTTCCATTCCCGACTTTTTTCTTTGCGCGATACCGGCCTTCGCCTTCACCGCAGCCACTGACTACATTGAAACAGGCAGCTTCAAGCCATCGGTGGGATATATTCTCGCTTCCATGGTTCTGTTTGCGATTTTGCTCTGTATCACTTATCTGTTGCGAAAAAACCTGCTGAAAGTCAAAACCGAACATAACAGTGAGCGCGGCATCTTCCGTTTTTTTGCACGAGTGATGCAGAACCGCTTTCATATCCTGATCGTCGCGATCGTCATATTTCTCTGCTGGATACCCGTGCTGCTGCTCCTTTACCCGGGAACACTGATCAATGACACCTGGGGAGAGCTGATTCAGTTCATCAAGTTCAGCAGAGGCGAAGGCGGTCTCAGCGATCACAATCCGCTTTTTGACACGTTCCTGATGGGCGCATTCATCGTCCCGATCGCACAAAAGACCGGCGAATGGCATTTTGTGATCTTTGTTTATGTGCTTCTCCAGGCCTTCCTTACCGCATTGGCTTTTTCCTGCACTGTCAGTTATGCAATGAACAAACTGAATTCCGGCAATAAAGCTGCGCTGTTTATGACCCTTGTTTACTGCCTGCTGCCGATCTACCCCGCCAGTGTGCAAACCGTTTCCAAAGACGCGATCTACGCCTGGATCTATGTGCTGTTTACGATCCAATATCTTGAAGTCGTGCGGTCGGAAGGAACTGTCCTGAAAAGAACGGGTTTTGTGATTTTCTTCACACTATCAGTTGTTTTCTGCTGTCTGACAAGAAAAATCGGCTTTTATGTCGTCCTCGCCTCGCTGTTGATCCTGTTTCCATTCTGCCGAAAAAACCGCCTGATGCTTTTGATCCCGGCTTTGTGCGCTGTCATACTCATGAACGTTATCATGCCTGCCGTCATCACACGGCTGGATGCAATCCCGGGCGGGATCCAGGAACGGTATTCTCTGCTTTTCCAGATGACGGCACGTTGTTTCCGCGACTATCCGGAAGACATCTCAGAAGAAGAATATGCTGTGGTGGACAAAGTGCTTTATCCGAAGGAAATGGCAGAAGCCTACGACCCGACCTTTGCAGACCCTGTAAAGAAGCACACACAGAAAGGCGCCAAAGAAGATTATGACGAATATCTCAAGGTCTGGTTCCAAATGGGGAAACGTCACCCTGATGCCTATATCGCTGCCGCAAACAGCATGCTGGCCGGATGGTTTTCCTGGACAAAATATGCTCCGCTGATGAATATGGATCACCGGAATCAGCTTGACTCCCAATATTTACCCAAATGGGTTGCGCTCCGCTTTATTTCTGAAGAAACAGCCAGATCCTATGAGATGATGTTTGAAAAATTGTATGAAAATCCGTTCACAAGACTGTTTTTCACCTATGGCTTCTATGCCACGCTGGTCCCGTTCTTTTTTGCAGGAACTGTACTGCGAAAATGGAAAACCGGAAGACCTTACTGGCTCGCGATCGTACCGCTGTTTTTATCGCTCGCATTGGGCTGCTGGCTTGCTCCGGCATCAGTTTTCCTGGAGGGAAAGCGCTATCTCTATCCCATCACCTATACCATCCCGCTGCTGTGCATGTGGTGCCTGTACATTTACCGGGAAAACAACACCCGGGAGGCATAAAGCACAACGTGCTGACAAACGCAGCGGCGGGACCTTTGATCAACCGGTCCCGCCGCTATTCGTATTGTCAGCACGTCACTTCGCTTCTTCGTTCACCATATCCTGGTAAAACTCGTAAGCTTCCTTGTCCGTGTATTTCTCGTGAACGATCTTGCCGATGGCCTGTGCCATGATGGTGGCATGGTTGGACTGGAAAATGTTGCGCCCCATGTCAACACCGTTGGCGCCATGACTGATGGAATCGTAGGCCAGTTTCAGTGCTTCCGGTTCCGGCAGTTTCTTGCCGCCCGCCACAACGATCGGCACCGGGCTGGCTGCGACGATCTCTTCAAAGTTCTCGCAGTAGTAGGTCTTGATGATGTTCACACCCAGTTCACCGAGTATGCGGGTCGCCAGCTTGAAGAAACGGTCGGTCCGTTCCATCTGCTTGCCGACAGCCACAACACCCATGGTCGGGACGGAATATTCCATCCCGGCGTTGATGCAGCGGGAAAGGTTATCAAGAGAAGAGAGCTGCCCGTCCGCACCGATGAAGGTCTGCACCGCCATGCAGTCCACGTTCATGCGGATGGCATCCTTGATGTCCACAGCCAGCACTTCATGGGAAAGGTCGTCCTGGACCATGGAAGAACCGGAAGTCACACGCAGCGCGATCCCTTTTTTGTTTTCCGGCGGAACACAGGCGCGCAGCGCACCGCGGGTGCCCATCAGCACATCGATATAGGGGATCAGCGTCGGGATCAGCAGGTCCAGACGTTCCAACCCGGCGGTAGAGCCCATGAAATAGCCATGGTCAAAGGCAAACATAACGGTGTTGCCGCTGACAGGGTTGAAGATGTTGGAGAGGTGTTTTTTCATGCCCCAATCCAAATGATTGGCGCCCTTGATATAAAACCCTTTGTTATTGGCAAACGGTTCGTCGGTATGATAATTTTTTGCGATTTTTACGCCTTCAAGATCAGCCATAATATCTCCAGGTTTCAGGTTTCAGGTTTCAGGTTTCAGGAAGCAGCATATCATATACTTTCACTGCTGTCACCTGACACCTGATACCTGAAACCTTATAAGAAGACGGAGCACGGGTTTCCCCGTACTCCATCCTTGTTACAAATCTAAATCCGATTAGAAGTTGTAGTTAGCAACGTTCTCAGCGGTGAAGACAACGCGTTCCGGAAGCAGAACGACACCGTTGTTGACGTCAGCGGTGCTGTCACCGGGGACGAGGGCTTCGTTGGCAACGATTTCGCAGTCACCGATGCCGGGGACGTTGATGGTTTCGCCGGCCTTGGCTTCGTTACCGGCGGCAAGATATGCGCCGAAGTAGCAGCCCAGAGCGCCCTGGATACCGCAATCCCACAGACCCCAGCGGGTCAGGGTGCCGGCTTCCAGGTGAGCGGTCATACCGGACGGGGTGCAGAAGCCGGTGATGGTGATATCTTCGGCTTTCAGGCCCTTGTTTTCAGCAGCGGTGCACTGGCCCGGAAGAGCAGTGGAGTCGTTGCAGATGATGAGGTCCACATCCGGGTGGGCTTCGAGGATCGCTTCACCGATGGTGACGGACTTCTGAGGATCCTGTTCGGAATAGTACGGGTCAGCAACAGCAACCCAGTTCGGGTACTTTTCTTTGATGTATTCTTCACCGGCGACGTACCAGGAGTTCTGGTCAGCAACAGCAGCCTGGGAATAGTGCCAGACATACTTGACAGCGCCGTCAACATCCACGCCGCGTTCCTTCAGGGATTCAACACCCATGTCGACCAGCATTGGGCCAAGGGTGGAAGGCATACCCTGGGAGACCATCAGGGTGCGGGAATCGGAAGAGACATCGGAGTCCCAGGTGGTGACAACGATACCCATATCGCGGGCTTCCTGGAGTTTTTCATCCAGAGCTTTGGCATCCACAGAGGAGATGGAGATAGCATCAACGCCGGCATCGATCGCCTGCTGGATGACTTCGAGCTGGTCAGTCACGGAAGCGACAGCGGAGCCCATATATTTGACTTCAATGCCCCATTCCTTGGCGTATTTCTGTGCGCCGTCATTGGCAGCTTCAAAGAAGGAGTTGCCGGTGAGCTTCGGGATGAAGGCCACGACTTTCCCTTCGATGCTGTTTTCAGCAAAGACGGAAACAGCGCTCAGGAGCATTGCCAGAGCAAGAACAACAAACAATACTTTTTTCATTATTTCCTCCATTTTAAGGTTTTTTATTAATGGTGCGGTTTGGTCCGTACCATTTTTACACAATTCTACATCCTACGTTCTACATCCTGTCCCCTGAATCTTATGCGTCCATATGCCTCACGATCCGAATCAGCTGCCGGCCGGAAACGACCACCAGCAGCATGATCCCCACCGGCAGGTCCAGGTTCTGGGAACTGATGCCGAAGCAGAGCGTCAGACCGAAGCGCAGCATGCAGATCACCAGGGAAGCCAGCGCGGTCCCAATGATCGAGCCTTTACCGCCGGTGGACAGCGTCCCGCCCAGCACCACCGCGGTGATGATGGAAAGCGTATAGGTCGAGCCAAGGTCATACTTGGATGAATTCAGCTGAGATGTCAGCAGGATACCGGCGATCGCCGCACCGATGCCGGTGAGCATATAGGTGCTCATTTTGATCAGACGGGTGTTGATGCCGGAATATTCGGCAGCCTGTGGATTGACACCGATCAGGAAGATACTGCGGCCGTATTTCGTCCTGTGAAGCAGGATATACATCACCACGACCAGAATAACGAAGACGACAATTTGAACAGGGACCTTCCAGCCGCCGAACAGCTTGGCGTTACCCAGCCAGCGGAAGGATGAGAACGTACCGTCATCATTTTTCGAAGGGAAGCCGCTGATGCCCTGATAAGCCGGAATCGCAGACATTCGGGAAATCACCAGACCGAGACCGGAATAAAGGAAGGAACCGCCCAGCGTGACCACCATCGGCTGTACACCGCAGTAAGCGATGAAAAAGCCGGAAAGCGCACCGCAGAGAGCCGCCAGCAAAATTGCCGCGCCGACCGCTGCCCAAATGCTGAACCCGAAGTCATTCCACAAAACACCGATCGTGATGGAGGTCAGGCCGACAATGGAACTGGCCTGGATGTCGATCCCACCCGTGATCATGACCATGGTCACAAACAGGGAGATGATGCAGATGCTGATGTAGTTCGTGATGTTCGAGAAAATACGAACCGGCTGCAGAAATTTATTGTTTATCGAACCGAAGACAACAAACTCCAGCACAAGGATCAAAAGGAGAACAAATTCCCAGCTTTTTACGAGTTTCAGGACCTTGTTTTTCATGTTTTAGTATCCTTTCTCTGCTGTATGGGAAGATGCTCGTGCGAGCAGACGCTGACGCCGCGCGTTTTCGACCGCCCGCTGCTGTGTCAAAGCGTCAATGACGACGATCGCGATCAGCATGATGCCGGTAATGGTGTTGTTATAATCCGAAGAGAAGCCCAGGAAAACCAGCAAACGGCTGATGGAGCTCATGATCACCCCGCCGATCGCCGCACCGATCACGCTGCCCAGACCGCCGGAAAGGGAGATGCCGCCCAGAACACAGGCTGCCACCGCTGACATTTCATAGCCGTTCCCCGCGATGATGGTGATCTGCCCGTATTTCGAGGCAAACACGATGCCGGAGATGCCGGCGAAGATGCCGCTCAGGATATAAGCAAAGAACCGCACGCGTGTTGCCGGGATACCGACCAGGGTCGCCCCGCCGATGTTGTCGCCCACAGCCAGGAAATATTTCCCCTGCCGGGTGTTCAGCAAAACCGCCAGCACAGCAACGATCACGATCATCATCAGGAAAAAGACGCCGATGCCGGTGTTCCCGACCGTGGAATTGCCGAAACGGGTGAAATCACCCGAAAAGTTTTCAATCGTCCGTCCGCCGGAATATATATAGACGATACCGCGGACCACACCGCAGGTGCCCAGCGTAAAGATCAGGGACGGGACCTTCAGCACCGCCACGCCGAGCCCGTTGACACATCCGGCAGCCGCACCGACCAGAACAGCCCAGCCCAGCATCGACAGCCAGGAACCGTTGGATTGGGCGATCACACCGGAAATCGCGGCGGTCAACCCCATCACCGCGCCGATGGAAACGTCAATTTCTCCGGTCATGATGGTGAACATGATCCCGATCGCCAGCAGCATGAACACACAGGAGCTGTTGAAACAGGCGATGATGTTTGAATAGGTGAAAAATGACGGATTCACGATCCCGGTCAGCACAAACAGCGCGATCAGAAACAACAGACTGGAAACCCAGCGTGCACTGCTAACTTTCTTGATAAAATCTTTCATGCTCTTGTCTCCAATCCGAATGAAGCAGCCGTCAGGTTGTCCTGATTGATCTCACTTCCGCTGAATTCACCGTTGATATGCCCCTGGAACACCGTGACCGTCCGGTCACAAAGTTCCATGATCTCTTCCATATCCGAAGAGACCAGCAAAACCGCCACACCCTCTTCGCGCAGATGATGGATGATGCTGTAAACATCACCGCGGGCGGCCGCGTCAATGCCGCGGGTCGGTTCATCCATGATCACCAGCTTCGGTTTGGTCGAAAGCGCCCGGCTGATGACCACCTTCTGCTGGTTGCCGCCGGAAAGGCTGCCGGCCATCTCCTCATGGCTCATGGTCTTGATGCGGAAATCAGCGATATATTTATCACTGATCTGATTCTCATATCTTTTGTTGAGCAAAAATCTGCCCATCACACTGTCTTTGAGCAGTGCGGATGTGGTATTTGCCGCGATCGAACTGATCTTGAACAGCCCGTGCAGATGGCGGTCTTCCGGCACAAAGTCAATGCCGGCCGAAAGGATCTCTTTCGTCCGCTTCCCCGTCACATCCTTGCCGTCCAGGATCACTTTGCCGCTCAAAACCTTGTCCCGTCCAAAAATGGTGGAAACCAGTTCTGTCCGTCCCGCACCGACCACCCCGGCGATCCCGAGGATCTCACCGGGGTAGACTTTGAGGGATATGTTCTGAAAGCCGTATCCGCTCAGGTTCTGCAGCTCAAACACCGGCTTCAGGTTTGTATAATCAATTTTCGTTGTATTGGATTTGAGTTCTTTTTCATTCGTCGCATCCGGCGGCAGCAGCCCCTGCACCAGCATCTCACGGGTGAAATTTGCCACCGGACCTTCCAGCGTGATCTGCCCGTCGCGCATGATGGAAACATGGGTGGCGATGTCAAAAACCTCCGCCAGACGGTGTGTGATATAAATGATACCGATTCCCCGGGCCCGCAGGTCCTTCACAACCTTGAAGAAAGCTTCCACCTCGTCAAAGGTCAGCGCGGAAGTTGGTTCATCCAAAATCAGGATCCTGGAATTCCGCAGGAGCCCGCGCAGGATCTCGACCAGGGTCTGCTCGGCGATGGAAAGTGTGCTTGCCTTGCGGGAGAGGTCCATCTCCCAGCCGATCTCAGACATGATCTTCACCAGCCGGTTCTTCAGCGAAAGGGTAGATTCCTTGAAACCCATGGTGATGTTTTCCAGCACGTTCATGTTCGGGAAAAGCATCGGCTCCTGAGGGACCATGTAAACGCCCTCTGTCAGGGCAACAGCGGGGCTGGTCATCTGAACTTCTTTTCCTTCAATAAAGATCTGCCCGCCATCCGGCTGATAGATGCCCATGATGATCTTCATCAGGGTGCTTTTTCCCGCACCGTTCCCGCCGATCAGGGCAAGCACCTCACCGCGGTCCACGGTGATATCCACACCCTTCAGCACCCGGTTCTGCCCGAAAGCTTTGGTCGTTCCCTTTACGACGAGTAATTTTTCATTTCCACCAGATTGCATAAAATACGGAACTCCTGCTCTTATTTTTTGCTTTGATCCCTGAGGCCCGGACCTCAACGCCCGGCCGCCGGATACTGGTTCCTGCAATTGCATACTTTTGTTAGCATTGCCTTAAATTTGTTCTTAAGATTACCAGTGTATGCGAAATTTGTCAATAGATGGGCGCTATGCCGTTTGTAATGTTTTTCCGGGTGAAAAAAAATGATTAAAACGAGGAAACAACGCTCCTTTTTCTACTGTTTTTCCTTCTTTTTCGTTCTATGTGCCCCTTTGTCATAAAAAACATATGAAGTTTGTCACATACGGTCAAAACGCTGTGATTTCCTATTGACATCAGAGATTGCAGTGAGTATAATGTTTTTTACATTTGTAATCCTGAAACTACAAATGTATCTTAAAACGAGGCGGCAATGTTGGAAACGGAAAGCAGACGCACAGCATTTGAAGAAGACCTGATGTCAAAGATTGCCTGGTATTACTATATCGACAACCTGACACAGCAGCAAATCGCGGACCTGGTCGGGATCCCGCGCCTGCGCGTGATCAAACTGCTGGAAAAGGCCCGCCAGTGCGGCATCATCCAGTTTAAAATTGCGGAAAACAACGCCCATGTCGCGATGGAAAACACCATCGCGAAACAATACGGGCTCAAGGATGTCTTCATTGTTCCTTCGGCCGCAGGGCTGGAAAACCGCAACGAAGCGCTGGCACAGGCCGCCGCCATCTATATCGCGAACCGTCTGCCGGACAATGCTTTCATTAATATGGGATATGGTGACACCACCTGCCGGGTGCTGAACCATCTGGCAAACAACAGCAGCACGCGGATCTCGGTGGTTTCCCTCACCGGCGGGGTCAGCTACTACCTGCCCAACACCTTTTCGCACGTGTTCAACGCCCGGCTCTATCTCACGCCCGCGCCTTTTGTGATGTCCACCAGGGAGATGGTGGAAGCCATCAACAACGAGCCTGCCGTACGGGAGATCGCGGAGATGGTGCCGCTTGCCGCCATGTCCATCATCGGCATCGGCGGCATGGGTGAAAACGCCACCACAGTCCGCACCGGCATGGTCACAGCCAAGGACCTGCGATACCTTTCCATGCAGGGCGCGGTCGGTGATGTGCTCTGCCATTTTCTGGATATAAACGGTCATCAGGTGGAAAGTCCCATTGATGACCGTCTGATCACCACACCGCTGGAAACGCTGACCAAACAGAATAACGTCATCGGTGTGGCAGGCGGTGAAAACAAAGTGAACGCCATCATCGGCGCTCTGAACGCAAACATACTCGATATTCTGATCACCGATCAGGATACCGCGGAGTTGATTATCAAAAGAAGCAGTTAGGAATCAGGTTCCAGGTATCAGGTGTCAGCAAATCTTTTGACCCTGCTGAAACCTGATACCTGAAACCCGGAGCCTGCAAAGGAGGTTTACTATGGCGAACCAATATCTGATGGCAGTGGATGCCGGTACCGGCAGCGTCCGCGCGGTACTGTTCGATCTGGACGGCAATCAGGTCGGCTGCGTGCAGCATGAGTGGGATCACAAGGAAGATCCCCGCTTCCCCGGCAGCATGGACTTCGATTGGGTCTTCAACTGGCAGCTGGCCTGTCAGTGTATCAAGGGTGTGATCGCGGAAACAAAGATCGATCCGAAGGAGATCGCCGCTGTCTCCACGACCTGCATGCGTGAAGGCATTGTCCTTTATGACAAAGACGGTCAGGAGATCTGGGCCTGCGCTAATGTGGATGCCCGCAGCAACGACGAGGTCGGTGAACTGATCGCCATGAACCCCGAAATGGAAAAAGAAATCTATCTGCAGTCCGGTCAGACTTATGCACTGGGCGCCCTGCCGCGGCTGTTCTGGATCAAAAACAAAATGCCGGAAGTTTATGAGAAGATCGCCGCAGTCGGCATGTTCAACGACTGGCTGATCTATAAAATGACCGGCAAACTGGCCGTGGAACCTTCCAACGGCTCCACCACCGGCATCTTCGACCTGCGTTCCCGCACCTGGGATCCGCAGATCGCTGCCAAATGCGGACTGCGCACCGATATCTTCCCGGATGTCATCGAATGCGGTTCCGTGATCGGTGAAGTCAGCGCCAAAGGCGCCGCTGATACCGGACTTGCGGAAGGCACTCCCGTGGTCGTGGGCGGCGGTGACTGCCAGCTCGGTACCATCGGCGTTGGTGCCACATCTGTCGGAGAAGCTGCAGTCCTCGGCGGTTCCTTCTGGCAATACGAATTCAACACCGCCGACGGAAACACCGACCCCGGCTGCCGTGTCCGCGTGAACTGTCATGCCGTGCCCGGCGTCTGGCAGTATGAAGCGCTTGCTTTCAAACCCGGCCTCGTCATGCGCTGGTACCGTGACGGTTTCTGCCAGCTGGAAAAGAAACTGGCGGAAGAACAGGGCTGTGACCCTTACGACCTGATGAACAAAGAAGCGGAGAAAATTCCTGCCGGCTCCTATGGCATGATGTGCTGTTTCTCCGACGTGATGAACTTCATCAGCTGGAAACACGCCTCGCCCACCTTCACCAATTTCGAACTGGATCCGGAAAAGTTCAACCGCTTTACCTTCTACCGGGCCATCCTCGAGAATACAGCAATGCTCGCAAAAGGACATATGGACCTGGTGGAAGAAGCCACCGGGAACAAACCGAAAGAAATCATTTTTGCCGGCGGTGCATCCAAGAGTCCGCTGTGGAGCCAGATCCTTGCCGACGTCATGGGCATGCCGGTGAAAGTGCCGGTGGTCAAGGAAGCCACCGCCCTCGGCGCTGCCATCCTCGCCGGTTACGGCGTGGGGATCTACAAATCCATCCCGGAAACTGCCCGCCGCATCGCCCGTATTGAAAAAACCTATGAACCCAACATGGAAAACCACAAGGTTTATATGGAAGAATATGAAGTCTGGCGCAAGGTCTATGCCGCCCAGCTTGAACTCAGCAATCAGGGCCTGACCAACTACATGTGGAAGGCGCCGGGAGTTTGAAAGTGGTCAGTAGTCAGTGGTTAGTGGTTAGAATTACCAATCATGAACCGCTATATTCTGACAATCTGTTTTTATATATAAATATTATTCAACAGCTGGAGCTAGCCACTGACCACTAGCCACTAGCCACTAAAGGAGAAGAAATGTTTATCGTACACGAAAATGATTTTGAATACCGATTTGGCGACAGCGGCCCGAAATATCTGATGAAGGGACCCCGGATGAATTTTGCGCTGGTCCGCTTCAAGCCCGGAGAAGATTTTGACGCCCACTACCACAACGTCATGGAAGAGAACTTCTATATTCTTGAGGGAGAAGTCGACATCTATGTTGACGGTGTGAAGAATCACCTCACTCCCGGACAGATGATCCACATCGAACCCGGCGAGGTCCACTACGTCATCAACAGCTATGACAAACCGGTCAAGATGGTCTCCACACTGGCACCCTATCAGGAAGTGGACAAAATCGTCGTCGGAAAACCGAAACTGTGATCTTCGTTGTTATTTATTCGTTATCGGAAAAAGGCGCAGAGCGCCTTTTTTGTTTTCAGATAACAATTCAGTCACAGATTTGGATATAATAAGATATCAGAGGAAGAATACACTCAATAACGGCGGTTATCAGATAATCTTATGGAAGACCTGAGCGGAAGAATCATCGATCAATACAGGCTCACCGCCCTCATTGACAATGAGGGGATGACCTGTGTTTATCGTGCCGAAAACACCGAAACCGGTCAGGAATTCGCCTTCCGCCTCATCTCTACCGAAAACCTCTCCTATACCGACCGCTCCCGGTTCTGTGAAAGCTTCAAACAGGCTGCGCAGGGTGCCGTCACCCTCCGTCATCCAGCCATTGCGGCAATTGCCGGCTTCGGAGAATACAGCGGTTCTCCCTATCTCGTCACGGAACTGGTCGAAGGGAAAAGCCTCCGGAGCATCCTGGGCAATCAAATCAATTACAAGACAGCCGCATCCATCCTGATCCCGATTGCGGACGCACTGGCTTACATACACGAAAACGGTCTTTATCATCGGGATGTCAAGCCGTCCCATATCATGATCCGCACAGACGGACGCAGCGTCCTGACCGATCCAGGCATCACCCAAACCGCGCTGGAGGCAGCGCTCGCGTCCTCGCTCAGCGGCAGCAGCACTGCCACCGACCCGGAATATACGGCTCCCGAACTCTCCTTCGGCGGCACGATCGACGGACGTGCCGATGAATACTCCCTGGCAGTGATTTATTACGAAATGATCACCGGCCAAAAGCTCTTCCGGGGCCATTCCGCCCTCTCCATCATGATGCAGCACGCCGGCAGCCCCGTGCCGCCCGCCGCGGAATCCGTCGCCGGTGTACCTCCCGAAGTGGACCGTATGCTCCGCACCGCTTTAGCAAAAACGCCGGAAGAACGCTTTCCTTCGATGCAAATGTTCGCGGATGAACTGCGCACCATCACCGGACAGCCCCGCCTTTATGAAGAGGACTATCTACTGCCGCCCGCCGCACAACCGGGTACCGCCCCGGCCGACAGGAAGAAAGGTGAACGGGATCTCGAAGACTTTCTGCTCAAACTGCGCATTCCCGCGCTGATCCTGATACTGTTCGGCATCATCACGCTCTTCGGCGTCCGTTTTTACACTTCCGTCCGCATCCCGGCGCTTCAGCGCAGCCAGGCAGCCACTGCCACTGAGGACTATCGGCTCTCACACCTGCCCACCGCTACACCTACAGCTACACAAACACCGACAGCCACACTTACGCCCACTGCGACCGCTACCTATACCGACACCCCAACCCCAACGGATACCGCCACGCCCACCGCAACAGACACCGCCACACCCACAGCTACGGATACATTGACCCCGACAGCCACAGCCACAGCCACGCAAACGCCGACAAAAACACCAACGCCCACTGTCACCAACACACCCACGATCACCGACACCCCGACCGTCACACCCACCGCCACCAACACGGCGACGGCAACCATGACCTTCACCCCGACACATACCTTTACGCCTACCGCGACTGCAACCTATACGAATACTCCAACCCCGACAGATACAGCCACCCCCACAGCTACCAACACAGCAACGGCCACGGCCACTGCTACCGCGACCGCCACTGCAACCTCCACTCCCACCAACACGTCCACACCGACCGCTACCCTTACAGCAACACCTACCGACACTCCCACAGCGACCCCGACAGCAACAGCAACGCCGACTGATACGCCAACGCCTACTGTCACAAACACCCCCACCGTGACCCCGACACCCACCCAAACAGCCACGCCTACGCTCACCTTTACACCGACCGTCACGCCAACCGCCACGGCCACTTTCACCCCGAGCGCCACCCCGACAGTCACCCCGACTCCCACCGGGACCAATACACCCACAGCCACGGCGACCTTCACCATCACCCCGACCGCTTCCCAAACACCGACCGCGACCGTGACGCTCACCCCGAGCGCCACACCTACAGCCACACAGACACCGTCACCCTCGCCCACCTTTACCACCCTGGAACGCGCTGTGAAAAAACTGATTGACAGCCGGACATTCACTGTACGGGTGAATAATGACGGCTATAGCATTGTCCGGGAACAGCCGTCACTCTCCGGAGCGGTCCTGCAGTCAGTCCGCAACGGCGAGACTCTCACCCAGCGCGGCGAAAGTGTTTTCAGGGAAGGGCAAACCTGGCTCCCGGTCCAAACCGCAAACGGCATTGAGGGCTGGCTCCCCGAAACCGCGGTGATCCCGGCCTCAGTGCTGGAGCAGGTGAAAGGGGTCGACATGCTTTACATACAGGAAGGCACCTTCCTGGCCGGGACAGACAGCAGCATCGACATGTATGCCGACCCCGGCAAAGACGCCCCCTTATCCAGGGTTTTACTCGATGGGTATTGGATCGGACGAACTGAAGTGACCAATGCACAGTATAAGGCTTGTGTCAATGACGGAGCCTGCGATGAAGAACCGCTGCGGGATCTGAAAGGGAATCGTGAGAATTACCCGGTGAGCAGCATCACCCTCGGACAGGCACAGGATTTCTGCAGATGGCTCGGCGGACGCCTTCCGACCGAAAATGAATGGGAAAAGGCTGCCCGCGGCATCGACGGACGCATTTACCCCTGGGGCGATGCCTGGCCGTCAGTCACGAACAACCTGGCCAACATCCCGCTTTACCTGGACGCCAATGGCTACGGACGGGATCTGTTCCCGGCCGGGACCTTCCCGAACGGGCAGAGCCCTTACGGGCTGATGGATATGGCTGGAAACGTCTGGGAATGGGTGGACGGCGGCTCGGTGCGCGGCGGCTCAGCGGATCCTGCAGAGTCCTACGATTACCGCGCCCTCATGCGCTCGGCTAATCACCACGAAACAAATGAGGAAAAATCCTACTTCATCGGCTTCCGCTGCCTGATTAAATAGGTTTCAGGTTTTAGGTAAGAAAGGGTATGAATCATTTGCTTCACTTCCCGTTCTGAACAGATGCTATAATATACAGCAGGAGGATCTTATGAGTACATATGAAGCTACAATTTCTATGATTAAAAACCTTCCTGAAAATGATATTCTGCTCGTCAAAGAATTTGTCAGCAGGCTTTTGACTACATCAAGTGAACAAAAAATAGCTTCCGATCCTTTCAAACCCCTGACACGAGAGGAAGTCATCGAACAATTAGCAATAGCCCGTAATCACGCTAAGGACGGAAAAATCACTGAGGCTCACGCTGCATCCGATACCATTCGGAGTAAATACGGTCTATGAAAAAATGGATCGTTACAGCAACGGAAGATGTTCAAAATGACTTGGACCGGTTCATTGGCTATCTGCTTGAAGAAAAAATAAACGTACAGGCTGCAAAAGCAGTCCTGGATGATTACGACCAAACTATAGATAAACTTTCTGATATTGCGGGCACTTTGAAAACTTTGGATGATCCTGATCTATCAGACTATCGAAAGATACGATTGCGAAAACATGATTATTATCTTTTATATCGTATCTGTGGCGATGAAGTAATTATTGATCGAATGTTTCATTCATTGCAGGATCTTGACAAAGCACTGAAGTAAATTCCTCATAAATTTGCAGCCACGATAGCGATCCCGGAGAGGATCAAAACAACCATCACGGTCAGTTTCGCAGCCCGTTCATTCAGGAATGAAGAAGCCTTGATTCCGAGAAACACACCCGCAAACTGAAACGGAAAAATGAGCGCGGCATGTGCCAGCACAGATTTGGTGAACATGCCGAGGATCAAATACATGATCACACGCACGAAATTTTCCAGGGCGAAGATGGCGCAAATATTCCCTTTGAAGGCGCTCATATCCTCGGTTGTCAATGTGATATAAACCACCAGCATCACCCCGATGCCGAAGAGCCCGCTGCTGAGACCGGCGATCACTCCCACCGCAAACAACATCCATTTGGAAGCTTTGATCTTCTTCGTGTTCAGTTCATTGAAAAGCATCAGGATCCCGATGAAGATGATGAAGAAGCCAAAGAACAGCTTCAGCTTTCCGGTATCGGCATTTTTCAACACGATCGTTCCGGGAATCGTCCCGGCGATCAGCAGCAGCGCCATCGGCAGCCACACCCGCCGCTGCAGGGATTTCCGGTTTTGCCAGGCAATGAAACAATTCGACGGCAGACTTGGGATCACGCTCACCGGTGAAATATCGACATTATCAGCAGCAAAGGACATGATCGAGGAAAACACCGGGGCATCGCCCACACCGCACAGTCCCTTGATAAACCCTGCAGCCAGCGCCGCTATGACCCATAAAAACATACAAACTCCCCATTCCCTTCACCTTGTTGGTGATATAGATCGGTTCTCCTGTTTTTTTAGCAAGGTTTGAAATCGCAGTATAATCATTTCGTAAAGAAGAAGAAGGACGAATAAACAAAAATGTTTCTCCTTCTATCAGATTTTTGATAATATTTTATCACATTGATACTTGTTGACATCTTTGATTATTATGGCAAAACACGAACGACCTTACATCACCAAAAGAGAACTCAAACGCCGCTACCCCTGGCTGACGGAGCTGATGATTGAAAAATACCTCCCGCCGCTGGAAAACGGACTTGTCCCGGGACATCACTCCACCCTGGCATGGCCGCGCCGCAAGGTCCTCAACATCTGTGAAAACAACAAAGAGCTGAAGGCGGACAAAGAACGGATCGCCAAACAGGTAGAGCGTGACGCCCGGCGCCGTGCCCAGCGTGCCGCCTTTATATCCCAATTCACCCCGGACCGGAAATTCGAATATGCCCGGGCCCTGCACCGGCACTTCGTCCTCCACATCGGCCCCACCAATTCCGGGAAAACCTACACCGCCCTCATCGCTCTCAAACAGGCGGAACGGGGCGCCTACCTTGGGCCGCTGCGTCTGCTGGCGCTGGAGGTCTTTGATAAACTCAACGCTGACAATTGTCCCTGTTCCCTCCTGACAGGAGAAGAATCCATCCCGGTAGCCGGGGCGGGCATCACCGCTTCCACCATCGAAATGGCAGACTATCGTGCCCGCTATGACGTGGCAGTTATCGACGAAGCCCAGATGATCGCTGACCCCGACCGCGGTTCCCGCTGGCTGGACGCACTCTGCCGCATTGACGCAGCAGAGGTCCACGTCTGCCTGGCCCCCGAAGCCGAAGAACTGGTCTGCGAATTGCTGGGACTGATGGGTTCGGAATATGAGATCATCCGGCATGAACGGCTTGCTCCCCTCCGGGCAGTTCCCGCCCTTGAAGGGCTCAGCGGTATCCGCGTGGCGGATGCGATCATCGCTTTCTCACGGCGCGGAGTGCTCGGCATCGCCGGCGCACTGGAACAGCGCGGCTTCAAGCCCGCCGTGATCTATGGCTCTCTGCCACCGGAAGCAAGACGTTCGGAGGTACACAAATACACCACCGGTGAGTGTGACGTCGTGGTCGCCACTGACGCCATCGGCATGGGCATCTCGCTCCCCATCCGCCGCATCGTTTTCTCCGAGCTGCGCAAATTCGACGGCACCCGGGTCCGCCCGCTGACTCATACTGAGATCCTGCAGATCGCCGGACGGGCCGGACGCTACGGTATGTTCGACATCGGGGAAGTCACCGCCATCGGTGAAAGCGAACCCCTTGTCCATGCCCTTACCGGCACGCCCCCTTCCATCTACCGTTACCGCATCGCCTTCCCGGGCCAGGAAGCCATTGACTCTGAATTCTCTCTGCGCGGACTGCTGGAAGAATGGCAGCACCTGCCGCAGGAAGACTGGTATGACCGGGAAGACATGAGCGACTCGCTAATGCTGCTCAAATCCTTCCCCTCTAAAAGGATCAAGGTGGAAAAGGAACTGATGTACAAGCTCATCACCCTACCGGTCGACACCGGGAACCTTTCCATCGTTGACTATTGGGTGACGTGCGCCAAAGCCATCGCACTCGGAGAGCCCCTGCCGGTCCCGAACTTCGGCATGACCACGCTGGAACGCTGTGAGACCCAATACCGTGCTCTGGACCTTTATCATCACTTCTGCCGCCGCTTCGACCGGGAAGACCGCTGTGAAGGGTTCCGCCGGGACGTGATCCGTCAGATCACCAAACTGCTCACCGAACCCAAAGACGGGTTCATCCGCACCTGCCGCCGCTGCGGCAAAGAGCTGCCCATCACCAATTCATTCGGCCTATGCGAGGATTGTTTTAATCAAGGGTGATTATTGTCGCTTTTTATATATCTATCTATATTATAATAAGTAAGGAATGTAAGGAATTTTGCAGGGGGTAAATTATGGAAATTGCAAAAGTAACATCTAAAGGTCAAATCACAATTCCGATTGACATTCGCAAACGTTTTGGCTTTCAGGAAGGCAATAAAGTATTGTTCGTGGAAGAAGGGAACCGTGTGTATTTAATGAATTCTACAATGAGTGCGCTGAAAGAGGCACAAAAAGCATTTAAAGGGGCAGCAGAGGAAGCCGGACTTTACAGTGAAGAAGATGTTATCCGAATGATGAAAGAATTTCGAGAAGAAAGAATGGCAAGTAAATGAGAGTCATGTTGGATACAAACATTCTGATTTCCGCTCTTTTATTTCCAAATGAGCGAATAAACAGGATGGTCGAGTTTATTTCTTTGAACCATGAGTTGATCTTATCATCTTATGTCATTGATGAGTTAAAAGCAGTTATCGAGAGAAAATTTCCTTCAAAAACAGCAATTATTGACATATTATTGACAAAAATGAGCTATGAACTTGTATATACTCCGGAAAACATACCAAATGAAATATTTGATATTCGGGATAAAAAGGATTATCCGGTTTTATACACTGCCATCATAGAAAATATCGATATTTTGATCACAGGAGACAAAGACTTTGCAGACGTTACAGTTCTATCTCCTGAAATATGCACACCGGTTGTTTTTATGGAACGATATATGAAGATTGAGTCTGCACAATAACTTCAAAGCTTATTTTTCTCAATGAGGGTATTGACCAGCCTTTTCGCGATTTGAACATCATTTGAACGTAACATGATAAATATCAGGTTGTTTTCAGCAAAATAATTACATATAACGCACAATTTTATTGTATAATTTTATGATAGCAACAATAACAGGACATAAAAGCGCCGGTTTGCAAAAACCAGCCTCCTGGAATACAAATACGTACAGCTGATAAAGGAGAAACAACCATGAAATCGTTCGAATATACCATTACGGATCCCGTCGGACTGCACGCACGCCCGGCCGGTGTGCTTGCAAAGGAAGCCAAGAAATATACTTCCATCATCTCCATCACCAAAGGTGAAAAAACCGTCGACGCCCGGAAACTGATGGCCATCATGGGCATGGGTGTCAAACAGGGTGATACCGTCACCGTCACCATCGACGGTCCGGATGAAGAAACCGTTGCTCCCATCATCGAAACCTTCTTCAAAGAGAATTTCTAAATCAGGTTTCAGGTTTTAGGTTTTAGGTTTTGGGTTTTGGGATTTGGGATTTCGAATCAGAAGTAAATTTCAGTAACCGATAATCATATAATTTCTGAAAGAAATGGATCCTGATACCTGAAACCGGAAACCTGACACCTCTATAAGGAGAAAATATGATCACCATTCAGGGAAAAGGCGCATCTACCGGTGTAGCAATCGGTCCCTTGTATTATTATCAGCGCGCAAAAAGCACCATCCGCCGCTATCAGGTCGATGACACTGAAGCCGAATGGGCCCGCTTCAAGGCAGCCCAGGAAAAGGCCATCGAACAGCTGGGCGAACTGGCGGAAAAAGCCCGTGTCGAAGCCGGTGACGAAGCTGCCATGCTCTTCGAGACGCATCAGATGATGGCGGAAGATATGGATTATGAAGAAGCGATCCAGTCTGCCATTCAGGATGAAAAACACAACGCGGAAGCCGCCGTCACCGATACCGCGGCACAGTTCGCGAACATGTTCGCCACTATGGACGATCCCTATATGCAGGCCCGGGCCGCCGATGTCAAGGATGTCTCCAACCGCATCATCGGCATCCTGACCGGCGTCATACAGGGCGGCATCAACTCCCCCGTCCCCGTGATCCTGGCAGCGGATGACCTGGCGCCGAGCGAAACGGTCCAGCTGGACAAAAGCAAGATCCTCGGTTTCATCACGGAAGGCGGATCCGGCTCCAGCCATACCGCCATTCTTGCCCGCACCATGGGAATCCCCGCCATCATCGGCGTCGGCAGCCAGATGAAACCGGAATATGAAGGGCGTGAAGTGATTTTGGACGGCAACACCGGCAACGTGGTGGTGGAAGCTGATGAAGCCACAAAGTCCCGCCTGATGCTCAAAATGGAGGAACAGAAAAAGCAGCAGGAGCTGCTCAACCAGCTCAAAGGCCTGCCGAACGAGACCAAAGACGGCCATCAGATCCGTGTGTACTGCAACATCGGTTCCCCTGATGACGTACCGGCCGTTTTGAAGAACGATGCCGGCGGTGTCGGCCTTTTCCGCAGTGAATTCCTTTACCTCAACTGCGATGACTATCCGAGTGAAGAGTATCAGTTTGAAGCCTACAAGAAAGCCCTTTCCGACATGGGCGGACGCGAAGTCGTGATCCGTACGCTGGATATCGGTGCAGACAAACAGATCGGCTACTTCAACTTGCCTCACGAAGAAAATCCCGCCATGGGCAATCGTGCGCTGCGCGTCTGCCTGAACCGCCCGGAGATCTTCCATACCCAGATCCGTGCCCTTTACCGCGCCAGTGCCTTCGGGAAACTCTCCATCATGTTCCCGATGGTCACCTCCGTCTGGGAAGTCCGTGAAGCCAAGAAGATGTGCGACCGGGTCAAGAAAGAACTGACCGAAGAAGGCATCCACTTTGACGAGGATGTGCAGATCGGCATCATGATCGAGACCCCGGCTGCCGCTCTGGTCAGTGACCGCCTGGCGAAGGAAGTGGATTTCTTCTCCTGCGGGACAAATGACCTGACGCAGTACACGCTGGCCTGTGACCGGCAGAACGATGACCTGGGACGTTTCTTCAACCCGCATCACCTGGCGGTGTTGCGCGAGCTGAAGATGGTCTGTGACAATGCTCACAAAAACGGCATCTGGGTCGGCATCTGCGGTGAACTGGGCGCTGACCTGAAGCTCACCGAGACCTTCCTGTCCATCGGCATTGACGAACTCTCTGTCTCTCCGCGTGCGGTGCTGCCGCTGCGTCAGAAGATCCGCGACACCAACGTTGCGGCAGTCAAAGACAAGATCATCGCCGATCTCCTCAGCGACGAAGGAGCCATCGTCGGATAAGACATATCTTTTAGAGCGAAATACACGAAAAGTGTCATTGGGCTTCGTACCAAATGACGCTTTTTTTATAGTATAATCATTTTAAGGAGTATTCTATGGAAGATCCGATTGCTCGATGGCACATTTATTTTTCCGGCGACGTACAGGGAGTCGGCTTTCGCTTCACCGCCCGGTATTTCGCGCAGAACCTCGGCCTCACCGGCTGGGTCCGCAACCTGCATGATGAACGGGTGGAAATGGAAGTCCAGGGCCCTGTCAACCGCATCCACACCCTGCTCACTCAGCTTAATTCCGCCCCGCCCATCCGCATTGAAAACACCGAAATCGAAGAAATCACCGTCAATCCGAAGGACAAACACTTCTCAATCGCCTTTAGCTATTAATTAAGAGTTAAGAATTAAGAGTTAAGAGTTAAACAGGTTCTACAATATGGACATTAATGAAAATTTAATTTGAGTCCATCATGTTTGATTGCAATGAAATCATAAGCATTTTAGCTTCGATCGTAAAAACAAGCAAACAAAATAATAAGAGTTAAGGAAGCACTGATTAATACCGATTTCACGTCAAACGAGTCAATGCAACCTGTTCTGTTGACTCAAATCTGAGTCAACGAAAACAGGTCACTTTGACTCAAGCCGATTAAATCAGCGTTTCCTTAACTCTTAACTCTTAATTCTTAACTCTCAAAGCGTTCCGCTCTGAGAGAGTTTATCGAGGAAATAGGGCAGCTGTTTCCGCCACCAGGGCCAGTCATGGTTGACATCATAGCCCCAGTAATCCGCCCAGTGAGGAATGCCTTTTTCTGTCAGGATACCGCTGAGCACACGAGTGCTGTACAGCAGATCATCCTCCCATGCCCCCTGACCGCAGCACAGAATGATCTTGCTCTGGCGGTAAAGCTCCATCCAGGGATGGTCCTGCGGCATGTTGGGCAGGAAATGGATCGGCGAATTGGCATAAACCAGGTCATCGCAGTAATCATGGAAGAAAAACTGCGCGTTATAGACCCCGCTGAGCGCCACAATGCCATCGAAAATGTCCGGACGGCGGAAGAAGAAGTTCGCCGCGTGGGTAGCGCCCATGGAACAGCCCATCCCCAGCACCTTCCCGGCATTTTCGGTATATTCCGGCAGCAATTCGTCAACGATATAGTGGTACCAAAGCTCCTGCAGCTCGATCCGTGCCCGCGGGTCACCGGAAGCAGACCAGGTCTCCCCGTCGATCCCGTCAGGAAGGATCAAGTACATCTGCCCGGAATCGATCCAGGGACGCGCTGTCTCCACCATGCCAAAATCTTTGAAATCCCAGTAGCGCCCGTTCTGCGGAGGGTAGGCAATGCTCACCTTCGTATGCGTCCGGTCGTCCGGGTCATCCGCACAGAACACCAGATATTCCATATCCCGGCCAAGGGAATGGCTGTATTTTTTACAGTAAATTTCTCTCACGCCCGATCCTTTCGTTCCTGAATAAAGCGGATGAATTCATCGACTTCCTGCATGCTGTAAGCATGGGCGGTGTACATCTGACAGCCCATGGTCGCCCACATCAGCTCCGGCATCCGTTCACACTGGACGATCTGTTTTCCGTATTTTTCCAAAACTTCCTCATGACTGTGGACATATTCATGCCAGTCTTTCCGGCTGGCATACACGCACCAGTGATCGTCTCCTGAGGGCGGCAGAAGGCGCATATCCGTGGTCACCATGTCCGCCCAGATGCGGTAAACATCGGTCGAATGGGCATAATCCATCATGTCCGGGGTGTAACCACCGGCGGGGCGCATGTTGACCTCAAGACCCACATAATCGCCCACTTCACCCAGTCCCTCGCGAGCTTTGCTGAGGCAGAAGAACTCAAAATGCACAAAACGGCTGCGGACATTAAAGGCTTTCAGCGCAGCCCGTCCATATTTCGCCAGCGCCTCCGGGACATCTGCTTTGACATAGTACCAAAGGTCCAGGTCGTTATTGACGATGTCCGCGATCGAGGGCGGGAAATGGGTGGAAGATTCAAACAATGGATAGCCGTTGGAATCACAAATGGCATCATATGAGAAGATGTCACCCTCAACGAATTCCTCGATGAGATAGGGCACATCCGGTTTGATTCTGAAGAATTCTTTCAGATCCGCTTCGTTTTGGATCTTCCAGGTGTCCGCAGCCCCGACACCGACATCCGGTTTGGCGATCACCGGATAACCGCCGTTTTTGGCAATAAAGTTCTTCGCCCGGGTCAGGGTGCTCACATGATGGAAACGGGCAGTCGGGATCCCGGCTTTGGCATAAAACGGTTTCATGGCAGATTTATGCTTCCAGTTCCCGATCTCATCCAACTGTACACCCGTAGTGATGTGGAACTCCGTGCGCAGCCGGGCGTCCTGCTCCAACCAGTATTCGTTGTTGGATTCGATCCAGTCCGGCTTCCCATAGCGGAACGCAAAATAAGCTACAGCCTTGTAGACCTGTCCGTAATCTTCCAGCGTATCGACTTTGTAATACTCTGTCAGCGCATTTTTCAGTCCCTGTTCCAGGCTGTCATAAGGCGCGTCCCCGATCCCGAGAACATTGACACCATTCTGGTGAAGCCGGTCACAAAACTGCCAGTATGTATGCGGAAAATAAGGCGAAATAAAGATAAAGTTCATGTTACTATCCCTAAATATTAAAATTCAGCGTTTTTATTATACCTGTTTTCATCCAAACCGGTCAGACTTATGCACTGAGGCCCGCGAAATTCATTATTTCCCGGTTGTTCCGCGCCATTTTCCCTGCTTGGGATTAAAATGAAATTCATGAACAATGAGAATTGGTACCCTTTAGAAACCTCCGCTAAAATTTATCCGGCGATCATCTCTCCGCGGCAGCCGAGCGTATTTCGATTCTCCTGCACCTTTACCGAGGAGATCGATCCGTCAATTTTGCAAACCGCACTGAATGTTACGATCACCCGCTATCCCGGCTTCTGCATGACGCTGAAACGCGGCGCCTTCTGGTTTTATTTTGAGGAATTGGAAAAAACGCCCCTTCTCCGGCCGGAACAGAAATATCCCTGTCAAATGGTCGACCCGGAAGAGGAAGGCGGTTTTCTGTTCCGTGTCACCTGGTTCAAAAAGCGAGTCAATCTGGAAGTTTTCCACGTCATCAGCGATGGCACCGGCGGACTTGAATTTTTGAAGACACTGGTTTACTACTACCTGCTGCTTTCCGGCAAAGAAGTGAAACCGGGCTCGTCCGTCCTCACCCTCGGACACAAACCGACCCCGGAAGAGCGGGAGAACAGCTTCCTGCGTTACTATGACCCGCAGATCCCCGCGGACCGGGCGGACACGCTTGCCCTGCATTACAGCGGCACCCCGCTGCCGCCGGGACACTCCCGCGCACTGCATGTCCGGACGGAGACAGCCCCACTGCTGGAATTTTCGCACGAATATAACGTCACGCTCACTGAATATATCACCGCGCAGTTTCTGCGTTCCTTCTTTGACGTCCTTTCAGGAACGACTGATTCCGAAAAAGCGGTCAAGATCTCCGTACCCATCAACCTGCGCAAACTCTTTCCCAGTCAGACGCTGCGCAACTTCACCTATTTCGCCAACATCGGCGAACCGCTCGCCAACGCGTCCGAACCACTGGAGGATACACTGCAATATATCAAAACGAACCTGCGGGCCATGTGTCAGCGGGAACCGCTGGTAGCCCGGCTCAATCCGAATGTCAGCAGTGAGAAAAATCCGCTGCTGCGCGCCGCTCCCCTGAGCCTGAAACAGCTGGTTCTCCGCCAGGCCCATCACATCCTCGGCGACAACCTGTTCACCGCATCCTATTCCAACATGGGTATTATCCGCCTGGATGAATCGATGGAAAAACACATTGAAAACTTTGACTTTGGCCTTAGCTGCAGCGATTCCATCCCGCTGAACCTGAGCATGCTGACCTGGGGAGACACAGCCTATATGACCTTCTCATCCATCATCGCAGAACGGGATGTGGAGCGTGCTTTCGTGCGCAAACTGAGCGAAGCCGGGCTGAAGCTGGAGATCCTTTCAGGCGGCGATGAAACCCTTCCGGAAAAAGGAGGCAGCCATGAAAACCTGTCCTGAATGTCACGTGCTGGTCAGCGGCACCGGTCAAAACTGTCCGTTATGCGGGGCAAAACTCCAACCCTCGGATAAAACCGGGATCGAAGATAGCCTCTATCCCGACTTTTCCCCCACAAAAAAACAGCGCAGCCGCTTTCCGTTTCTGGCAAAGCTGTTCGCGTTTTTGTCCGTGATCACGATCCTGATCTGCGGAATGGTCAACCTCATCGTGGATCATCACTTCAGCTGGTCGCTTTACGTCATTGGCGCTATCGTCTGTCTCTGGACCTCAGTCGGGTTCCATCTGCTGACAAATGTCAATTTGAACTACAAGCTGCTGATGGATCTGCTTTCCCTCTCAGCTTACCTCATCCTGGTCGATAAACTGTCCGGATGGACCCGCTGGTCCATCAATTATGTGATCCCGATCCTTTACATCGGCGTCATGATCACCGTCATCATCCTGGCATTGGTCTTCCGGAAATTCTGGCGGGAATATATTCTTTCTCTGGTGGCGATCTGCGTCATGGGGGTCGGTCCGCTGCTGATCTTTTTCTACAGCGACTCCCCGCTGCGCTACCTCTGCCTGGCAGCTGCCCTGATGGCAGCCGTGCTGATGATCGGGCTGCTTTATTTCGCCGGCGGCAAGGTCTTTTCCGAATGGAAACGGAGGATGAATATTTAGGTTTTAGGGAATAGGATATAGGATGTAGGATATAGGGAATAGGTTTTAGGTTATAGGTTTTAGGTGTCAGGTGTCAGGTTTCTTAACTCTTAATTTCCGACCACTGACCACTAAAAGGAGATTATCATGAAGAAATTGTTAATGTCAGCACTGATTACCCTGCTTTTTTTACTTAGCTTTTCTTTAAGCTCTGCTGATTTTGCCAATTACGCAGGCCCGCAGCTGGAATACATTTCCAATGCCGTGGAACTGCTCTGGGACAAACCGAAAGAGGAAGTTTTCCGCATCATGAACATTTTCCCGGATTTTGTCTGCACTGACTACGAAGACCAGATCGGCTGTCAAAGCAGGTTTAACACGGACCGGAACAACAACATTTTTCTGAACTTCTTCACGAATGATTATGAAGAGAAACACGACAATTTATGGAAATTGTCCGTAACAGCGGATGTGCAGAGCGCAGAGCAATATCAGACGCTCTTTCGTGCTCTCTGGATCGAAGGCATGAAACCTTCACACACCGGGAAGGAACCTGAATTTGAATATAAGGGAGTCCAGCCGCTCTTTTTCGCAAACGACACGACCCGGATGGTCATCTATTTCCAGCCCTTCGATGCAGAGAACTACCCCTTCCTCCTGGCGGAATACTACGCCATAAACTGAATCAAATTATAAAAAATATATTATTCAGTAAACTGCAGGATCAGCTGGCCGGCGAAGGTTCTGCCTTCAGTGTTGAGACCGCCGAGATAGTAGTCAAAATTGCCGGCCGCCCAGGCCTGGGTGAGAATTTTATCGGTGGCAAAACGGGCGCTCCAGGTGCCCTCCGCTTCCTGCTGCAGGCTGTCAGAGATCACATCCGCCTGTTCCGTGCCCATCAGTGCCATTCCCTGAGCCAGGGCCATCCCCGCTTCCCGGGGTGTTTGACCTGCCGGCATACGGAAACGGATCAGGATCTCCGCAGGCGCATCCGCCTTGCGGATCGGTACATGAGGTTCAACCTCAACGAGATTGAAATGCTCATCTGCGAAGGCTTTCCATTCCTTCAGCGCGATTTCCACATGTTCCCGGTCAAAAGCGGCCAGGTCTCGGTTTTCGGCAAGAGCCCGTCTGTTGGCATCCTTCTCTTTAGCCAGATAGGCAAAGCGCAGTTCATGCAGCGGCTCTTCCACATCACAAAACTGCATATCCGCCAGTTCCTGAAATGCGCGGAACCCCTGCCACCAGGCGTTATCCTGCCAGCAGGTCCGTTCCGGACGGCAGAGCAGGTGGTCATGCATGACCTGTGAGGGATCTGCAAGCGGCTCCAGAATTTCCGGGATCCCGTTCAGCGGGTGCAGCGGGATGAAGGGCTGGTGACAGCTGCGTCCCAGGGCAGTCCAGAGCGTGGTCTTCTCAGCATTTTCCGCAAACTGTGCGATCGTGGTCTCCGCGGAATTGCCATAACAGCAAATCAGGCCGCGCCTGAGGTGCGGGGTTTTGCCGGGTCCCAGTTCTGCTTTGGCATCCGGGGTCAGCGCCTGATGCTCAGCAAGGATCTTTGCGATCTTTTCGAGCGTCACCTTCTGCTTCGGATAAACACAGAAAGGGAAAAACCGGGTGTCGGGATCATTGTGAACAGCAGCAAAGGGGTCCGCGGGGCACTCCAGCTGCGGATCGTCCATGATATAGCGCATGCCGATCAGATGGCGGTTGGTGTTGTAGTTGTTTTTCCAGCCGCTTTCCCTCAAATAGACCCAGGCATAGTCGAAGTCATCCGTCTTCCCGGGAACCCGGGGCGTATACCAGCCCTGTTCCTCAGCATGGGAGATCAGGTCCGCCGGATAGAGTATGGCTCCCTGTGAACAGTCTATATCCATCGGGACCTGGGGATCGTGGGGATCAAGAGCAAGCGACACCGGGAACTCTGTCAGGGAATGGATCGTGAGATGGTTGGACATCACCATCACGGCATCATCCGGCACCCGGGCCGCGGCATAGTAAAAGCCGCGGACCACCTGAATGATCCAGGCCTCATCCTTGTCCGCGATGGTGTAGCTCCTCCCCTCCGGACCATATCCCCATTCCGCGATCAGACTGAGCGCGACCTGAACACCGTGACGGGCGCTTTCGGCACGCTCCCCGACCGCCCGGCGGATGTTATAGCCGATCCCACCCTCTTTGACCAGAGAGGGATCATTGGGGTCCGGTTTTGTGTTGCTCGCCGCGTTGGAGGTGAAGAGGACGCCGTTCCGGTTCAAAAACATGTCAGAGTTTTCCGCACCGCGTTCCGGGTAGACATGTTCCACCCAGTAGGTACGGTATGTATGGCTCACCTGCGGAATGCGGGCATATCCCGGTTCCGCGGGAAGGAATGCCTGGTCCGGGTCGCTCAGGTCCCAGTCCCATTCGGGAAGCATGGCATGATAAGTGACATAACGCCCGCGTTCATCTTCATTGTGGGCGGCCATCACCAGTCCGCTTTCCGTGATATTCTTTCCGGCAAGAATTGTTGTACAGCCCATCGTTTCACCCTTCACCTTTCACTATGGTTGATTAAAAGAGTTTTTTCCACTCTTTGACGATCGACCGGTCATCGAAATAATCGATGCGCATGGCCTTGCGGACCCGTGCCAGCGTCGCATTGGTCTTTTCCACCGCCTTCGCGGTGCCGTCCCGCAGGATGTCATAAACGGAATCGATATCCGACTGCCATTTGGCCCGTTCGGCACGGATAGGCGCCAGTTCCTCTTCCAGGACATTGATGAGGAATTTCTTGCAGGTGCCGTCACCCAGCCCACCGCGCTGATAGTGAGCTTTCATCTCGTCCAGGTTCGCGTATTCCGGCAGGAATTCCGCAAAATGGGCATCCGTGCAGAAGGCATCCAGATAAGTGAAGACCACGTTGCCTTCCAGATGGCCGGGATCTTCAATGCGCAGATGCTGTGAATCGGTGAACATCTTGCCGTTGATCTGTTTCTTGACGGTCTTGGGATCATCGGAGAGGTAGATGCAGTTGCCGAGGGATTTGCTCATCTTGGCCTTACCGTCCACTCCCGGGAGCCGGCGCTGGGTCTCATTTTCCGGGATCATGGCTTTAGGCAGCACCAGTGTTTCACCGTAGATCTTGTTGAATTTTTCCACGATCTCGCGGGTCTGTTCGATCATCGGCAGCTGGTCTTCCCCGACCGGGACGACAGTCGCGTCAAAGGCGGTGATATCGGCCGCCTGGGAAACCGGGTAGGCAAAGAAACCCGCCGGAAGCCCTTCGTCCGCAAAGCCTCGCATCTGGATCTCCGCTTTGACTGTCGGGTTGCGGGAAAGCCGGGCGGTGGTGACCAGGTTCATGTAATAGAAGGTCAGGGCATGCAGTGCCGGCAGGGCAGACTGGACACAGATGGTGGTCTTGTTCGGATCCAGCCCGACCGAAAGATAGTCCAGCGCCACCTGGATCATGTTGTCCCGGATCTTCCCGGGGTTATCCACGTTATCTGTCAGTGCCTGGTCGTCGGCGATCAGGATGTTGATCTCATCAAATTTTCCGGAGTTCTGCAGCTCCACGCGGCGTTTCAGGGAGCCGACATAATGCCCCAGGTGCAGCCGTCCCGTCGGCCGGTCCCCGGTGAGAATGATCTGTTTTTGTGTCTTTTCTTCCATAAGCTTCGTTCCTTTCACTCCCTTTTATTGTAACCTCATAATCACATCCCATCACAACATTCATCCAAAGAAATACAGGAAAATCACTTGTTTTCCTCGACTTTTAGCCGGTAAGATAAAAATCTTTATAATTGTGAACGACACAGCCTGCCACCATTTTTGTATTCTCTACAGACCAGTGCGGGAACTTTTTCAATAATACAGAGATTTTTGGATGACATTTATTCAAGGGAAGCTTTTTGGCGTATGGATCATCGAACCGAAGGTATTCAGCGATAACCGGGGTTTTTTTATGGAAACATGGTCCAGGCGCGATTTTGAAGCGCGCGGACTTTTTTATGATTTCGTGCAGGACAATCACTCTTCCAGTGCGGTAAAGGGAACACTGCGCGGCATTCATTTCCAGCGCGGAGACAAGGCACAGGCCAAATTGGTGCGCTGCGTGCGGGGAGCGGTACTGGATGTCGCTGTAGACCTGCGCCCCTCAAGCCCTACCTATAAGCAGTGGCAGGCGGTAGAGTTATCTGCAGAGAACAAGCGTCAAATTTTGATTCCCCGCGGCTTCGGCCATGGTTTTGTCACACTGACAGATGATGTTGAGTTCCTCTATAAGGCAGACAATCCGTATATTCCGGAGGCCGACGCGGGTATATTCTGGAACGACCCGGAGCTTGGCATCAACTGGGAAATCAACGATCCGATCCTCTCGGATAAGGACAAACGGCATCCGTTGCTGCGCGACGCGGTGACCGGCTTCGAGGATTGGTGAGTTTGCGTGTGCTGATTACAGGTGCCAGCGGGCACAGATTGTACAACTCATTGAGCAAAGTCAGACGCTGATGCAAACGATCCGGAACCAATAGACGCAGATCAGGCAGCTCACAGCACAGAACCATCAGGGGGCAAGGTACTCCATTATATATAGCACTCATAAGTGCCCGGTAAATACAAATATTCAGGAAAACAGATGAACACAAGACAATATTTAGACATTTTGCATATTGCCGAAAGGCTCAAAGACACCCCGCGCCACTGCACCACCACAAAAGGCAGGCGAGAAAGCGTCGCGGAGCACAGCTGGCGCATCTCGCTGATGGGGCTGCTGCTGCGGCATGAATTCCCGCAGCTTGACATTGACAAGGTCGTAGCCATGTGCCTGATCCATGACCTGGGCGAATGTTTCACCGGTGACATTCCCACCTTCATCAAAACCGATTCGGACAGGGAAACCGAAGATTCGCTGCTGCGTCAATGGGTCAACTCACTCCCGCCGGAAGTCTCAAAAGACCTTTCCGCCTTATATGGTGAAATGGACGCGCAGGAGACGCAGGAGGCGAAACTGTATAAAGCGCTGGACAAACTGGAAGCGCTCATACAGCACAATGAATCACCTATTGAAACCTGGGCCGAACACGAGTACGAACTGAACAAGACCTACGCCTTTGACGCGGTCGCCTTTTCCGAATGGCTCACGGACCTGCGCAAAGAGATCCTTGCCGACACGCTTGAAAAAATCGAACAGGAAGGTATGTGCACGGTTCAGGTGATCTGATGACAGGCGCCATGGCCGTTTCCAACAAACAGGATGGCTTCACTGTCCTGGAACCGGCACAACAGGTCTGTAATCTGAGCTGCGCCATATAATAAAAGGTGAGCATCGCTAATGCGAGTGAGTTGTAATATGTGCCGTAAGGCAAGCGGGGTGTGGGGCTGCAAGCCCCACAATAACCGGCGCGGGAAGGATAATAGAATAGCAAGGAATCTGCTCCGAGCGGTACAAGCTTCGCTTGGTCTATATGCGGAGCAGGAGCTTCGCTCCACTTGCCTTGCGAAGCATTCTATCTGAATTGCAAAACATGCAATAAAAGGTAAGCTCATATAAAAGATAAATTTCACAAAAATCTGTGACAAATATAATCAAAATTGAATTTTTACCCAAAAATGGCAATTTCTTATAAAATTATAATAGATTATGTCAATAAATGGTTTGACAATTGCGGAAAGATTCAATACAATAGTGATAAGGAGTTCAAAAGGAACCGATGAAAGACCTCAAATCAAAAGAAGAAGGTGCCGGACTGATCGAATATGCGCTGATCCTGATCCTGGTTGGCATTATTATATTCGTTCTGGTCACGCTGCTCGGACCGGCCATCTCCAAGTTTATCTCCGACCTGATGGCGTCGGTGTGATAAAGGACGTGAACATCCGGAGCATTTTCGGACATGTTCTCGACTGGATCTATCCACCCTCCTGTGTCAGCTGCGGAAGGCCCGGCGCACTGATTTGTGAAGAATGTCTCTTGAAACTCACGGCAGTCGGTGAACATTTTTGCTCTCACTGCGGGAAGCCTTTGAAGAAAAACCATTTCTGCACGCTGTGCGGGAAATCAAGTTTTCGCTTTCAGTCAGCCCGGGCGCCCTATCTTTATGACGGGCCGGTTTCGGCAATGATCAAGAAGCTGAAGTTCGGAGGTATGCTCAGTCTCGTTCCGGTCCTGACACAGTACCTGACAGACTACTGGCAAAGCCTGGGTTGGGAAGCTGACCTGATCGTCCCCGTCCCGCTTTCCCGGAGCCGTCAGGCACAGAGGGGGTTCAACCAATCGGAGCTGATCGCCCGTCAGTTCAGCAAACGCACCGGGATCCCCTGTGAGCCGGGCGCACTGATGAAACAGCGGGAAACGCGGCAGCAGGTTGGACTCAATGCCGACGAACGGCGCCAAAACCTCACCGGCGCCTTTGCCGCCGAACCGGCCTTCCTCAGGGACAGACGGATCCTTTTGATCGATGACGTAATGACCACCGGCTCCACCTTTGCGGAGTGCTCCGCGGTGCTGCTGGATGCCGGTGCGAAATCCGTGAACTGCCTGAGCGTGGCCACCACCTCGGCAGACCACGAAAAACAAAAAATGCCGGATGCGTAAATGCGCAAAGGCATTCAAAAATATTTTGGAGGAAATGATGGAAGACAAAATCGCAATTTACAGCAAAAATTTAGAAATTTCAGACCGAACGCATGACTATGTCATCAACAAGATCGGTAAGGTAGACCGTTTTCTTGCGGATATCGATGAAATTCGCGTTGACCTCTCCCATATGAAGAATGCCCGCAATGCGGCTGACCGTTATTCATCCCAGATCACCATCCGCGGGAAAGGCTATATCCTGCGCACGGAAGAAAAGGCCGATGACCTCTCCGTTGCCATTGACGCGTCCATGGACAAGATGATGCGCCAGATCGAACGCTTCAAGGGCAAGCGGGCCCGCGGCCGCGGTGACGGCAAGTCCGTTGCCGAAACCCTGCCGGTAGAAATGGATCACAGCGTCGACCTCGAAAAGGAAGAGTCGCCGCGCATCACCCGCCACAAGAAGTTCGCAGTCCTGCCGATGAGCGAAGAAGAAGCCATCGAACAGATGCAGCTCACCGCCCACGACGACTTCTTTGTCTTCTACAACGCCGACAAGGCCGCCATCAACATCCTCTACAAACGTTCCGATGACACCTATGGTGTGATCGAGCCCGAAATCGCATAGCCGATCGTCAAGAACCTGTAAACTCAAGCCGGGGCGGAATTCCGCCCCGGCTTTATAAATCTATTGACAACACCGTAATATAAGTATATACTTATATTATGAGGATATAATCATGGCAACAGCGGCACAAAAAAAGGCATCTGAAAAATATGACCTGCAAAACACCAGACAGATTACACTGAAGTTGAATTTGACCAGCGATGCTGATATTCTGATGAAGTTAGATGAAACACATAACAGGCAGGGATACATCAAACAACTGATCCGTGACGACCTGAAAGGATCAGGTCAAATCCTCACACAGGATTCGATCCGAATGCTGATCCAACCCATAGCGAAAAAATATAACCTGAACAAAGTCTATCTGTTTGGGTCATACGCACGCGGCGATGCCACCATCGGAAGTGACATTGATTTGATGATTGAAGATGAGCATTCCAAAAGTTTCCGGGAATATCAAATGATCTCGGAAAATTTCCGGAAGGCTACAGGAAAAGAAATCGATCTTGTCGAATACGATGCCGCAGTACGCAATCATACTCGTGCCGGGCGCAGGTTTCTTATCAATTTTGAAAAAGACAAGGTTTTGCTTTATGGTTGAAAAAGATGTTGGCCTCTGTTTGAGAATACTGGATCACTGTGACCGGATCAATAACTGTATAAACCGGTTTGGCAATAGTTTTCAAATTTATCTTGAGGATCCTGACTATCAGGATGTCATCAAAATGAACCTGTTCCAAATAGGTGAATGCGTGAATGGGATAACTGAAGAAACGAAGGAGAATGATCCGGATATTCCCTGGCATGAAATTTATGGCTTGAGAAATGTTATAGCCCATGGGTATGTGAAGATCAAAGAAGAAAGAATATGGAATGTCGTTCAGTCAGACATTCCAGAGCTGCAAATGAAAATAACTCGGATTTTGCAGAAAAGCGGCCTGTCCCAGGATATTTATGAATAAAGGAGAACACATTGGAATTTTTTAATCTCTTGGATACCGCGCATAACTCCGGAAAGGCATTTGCCGTGGCTCTCATCGCCGCCGCGGAAGGCACCACACCGCGGCACCCCGGCACCAAGATGATCGTCTATGAAGACGGCACCCTTGCCGGCACCATCGGCGGGGGTGAGATCGAACTGGAGGTGATCCGGGACGCACAAAGCTGCCTCCTGTCACGGGAGCCGCTGCTCAAGACCTACCCGGTGATCCAGAGCGACGGGATCCGGTCCGGAAGCGAAACCATCTATATCGAGCCGTCCTTCCCGCCGGCACACCTGATCCTGTGCGGAGCGGGACACGTCGCCGGGAAGCTGATCGCACCGGCGAAATCCATCGGCTTCCGCGTCACCGTCATTGACATCCGGGACGAAGCCATCATCCGGGAACGGGCTGCAGCCGCGGATGAATTCATCCTCACCTCCGCCTGGGCGGAAGGCCTTGCCCGGATCCCGGAAAAGGAGAACCAGTATCTCATCGCCTGTGCCTTCAATTTCGAGCAGGATGAGGAGATCCTTTTTCATCTCGTCCGGCGAAAAAGCGCATATATCGGCATGCTGGCCAGCCGCTACAAGCGCGAAACGATTTATAATCATCTTCAGGAACGCGGCGTCACAGCTGAACAGCTGGAGCGGGTCCACGCACCGATCGGGCTGCCCATCGGTGCGGAGACCCCGGAGGAGATCGCCCTCTCCATCGCCGCGGAACTGGTAAGAGAAATAAGAAATAAGAAATAAGAAATAAGAAACGGGAAAGAGAGTATTCATGAAAAAGATCATACTGCTGATCACATCCATCATTTTGTTATTTCTGAACATTAGCGCCGTGTTTGCCGCTGAGCTGGAAGTCTACTTCAACGACCCTTACAAAAACTCCAAGGACCGCACCATTCAGAACATGATCCTGAAGGACATCAAAGGCGCAAAGAAGACCATTGACCTGGCCACCTATAACTATACCGACACCAAGACGGCTGAAGCGCTGATCGATGCCGTTCACCGCGGGGTCAAGGTCCGCATGGTGGTCGACGAAGACAACTACAATAAAAAGGTCGTCGACGACCTGCGTTCCGGCGGCGTGAAGGTCATCAGCGCACAGTCCAACGGCCTGATGCACGCCAAATACATCATCATCGACAGCGCCGTTGTCATCTCCGGCTCCGCCAACATGACGCTGGCTTCCTTCTCCTACGACAACAACTTCATGATCCGCCTGGAATCGGCAGACGCCGCAAAGATCTTCACCGCGGAGTTTGAGGAAATGTACCTGGACCTGATCTTCGGTGAAAACAGCCCGAAAACAAAGGCCGCTCCCGCCGTCAAACTGAAAGACGGCACCTCCGTTTATATTCGCTTTTCCCCGGATGACGGCATTGATGACATGATCGAAAGCCTGATCTCCGCAGCAAACGACAGCGTTTACATGCTGGCCTACTCCTTCGCCTCCCGTGACATCGCCGAACGCCTTCAGGCGGCCGATGATGATGGCCTGGACGTGATCGTGATCTGTGAAGACAGCAAAGCCTACACCGACGGCGGAGGCCAGTGCGGACCGCTCTCCGAAGCCGGACTGGCAGTCTATGTGGACGGTTACCCGGACACCCTGATGCATGAAAAGGTCATCATTCTCGACAATTCCGTCGTCATCGCCGGTTCCTATAACTTCACCCGTTCCGCAGACAAACGCAATGATGAACAGGTGCTCGTCATCCAGAGCCGCGACGTTGCCGATCAATTTCTTGCTGAATTCGACAAGATCCTCGAAGACGCAAAATAACAGTCCACAGGGAAATGAAATAAGTTGTAAATCATCAACATGAAAAAACACTGGTTTTTCCGGTTCGGAATCACCAGGCTGATCGTGAGAGCGGGAATTTTTCTGTAATCCCGCTCTCATCGTATGAGCATCGCCAACGCGAGTAAGTCGTAATATGTGCCGTAAGGCAAGCGGGGTGCGGGAGCGAAGCTCCTATCATGTTATTCGTGGTCGAAGATCGCCTTTTTCTCAAGCAGATCCCCGTACTGATCCTTCCACTGCCTGTGCCAGACGGAGCAGTCATAAGCCTCCAGCGCTTCCCGCTCCATGTCGATCTCGATCAGCAGGTCATAGCGGTTTTCCCGCTCCACCACGTTCGGGTAAAGCGTGACCCCATGAATGCCGGGGATCTCCGTGGTATGCTCAAAGAGTTCACGGATATCCGGGATCAGATCCGCTTTCCTCTCTTTCGTGATCTCCGGCTTATATTTGATCAGGATATCATGCTTCATCCGGCCGTCTCCTTCAGCCAGTCTGCAATGGCGTCAAAGAGCTCCTGTTTGTTCGGCTCATTGTGCAGCTCGTGATAGCCGCCCTCGAAGCGTTTGTATGTCACGTTTCCTTTAAGGTTTGTCGCAAATTTTTCTGCCGCCACCGGATCCACCAGCCGGTCTTCCGTGCCCTGAACCACAAAGAGCGGCACCGGATACGCCTTGTCATAAGCGGAAAGCGCGTCACCCCAGTCCATCAGGTCCAGCCCCAGGGTCACGGAGACCTTGTCATGGACCAGCGGATCGGATTGATATTTCTCAACCACAGACCTGTCATGGGAGATACCGTCCGCCGGCAGCCCGTTAGAAACGGTGATGTTTGGCGCGATTTTCTTTAAGATTCGCAGCAGCTTCACCATGGAAGGGCTCATGGGGTTCGCCATTCCCACCGCAGGACTGGTGGCGATGATGCCGCTCACCCCCTCCGGATATTTCGTCCCATAGGAGAGCACCACTCCGCCGCCCATCGAATGGCCGTAGATGATCAGCGGGATCTGCGGATTCTTTTCGAGCAGCTCACTCTTGAAGCTGTTGATAATGGAAAAAGCATCGTCATAGCTCATGCAGCCGCGCTTTCCCTCGCTCCTGCCATGACCGATGTGGTCAAAGCCATAAACGGCACAGCCGATGCCGGTCAGGAACGCCGCCACATGCTGATAGCGTTCGCAATATTCACCGATCCCGTGGACCAGGATGATGTTCACCCGGAGCGCCTCGTCCGGCAGCCAGGTTTTGGTGTAGATTTTCCGTCCGTCCTTTGTCAGGCGGCTCCCGCTGATCTCTTTCATCATTACCTCCGATAAAACTTACCGGGTACACAGTCACCTGATACAGGTATACCGCACCCTGCCCTTTACCATTTACCATTTACTCTTTACTATTTACTATTTACTCTTTACTCTTTACTATTTATTATCAAATCCTGTAGATATTCACAAACGTCCAGGGAGCGCGGTCGATGGAAGCGAAGAAGTTCTTGCGCACCATCTGCATGATGTCCTTCTGCAGCTGTTCTTCCGTGCGGCTGTTCTGGACTTTCGCGCAGTGTTCGATCACCTGCCGCTTGATCTGCTCCTCGACCGAAACCAGGTCCTCTTCATTGGTGACACCGGAAAAGACAAACTGCGGCTCCTTGATCAGCCCGCCGGAGTTTTTGTCCAGCAGCAGTGTCACGATCACCACACCGCTCTCGGAAAGGTTCCCCCGCTGACGCATCACGTCGGAGGTCACCTCACCGACGCCCTTGCCATCCACAAACACGAAACCCGCCGGGACCTTGTCGCCCAATTTCAGCTCGCCGTCAGTGAAGATCAGGGTCTGCCCGTCCTCCACCACACAGATGTTCTCCTCCGGGATGCCGACAGAGCGGCCCACCTTGGCCTGCGCCATCAGATGACGCAGCTCCCCGTGAACCGGGACCAGGTATTTGGGACGGACCAGGTTCATCAGCAGCTTCATTTCCTCCTGACAGGCATGCCCGGAAACGTGCACGGAAAGCACTGAATTGATGATCACTTCCGCACCCAGCCGGTACAGGCGGTTGATGACCCCGGAAATGTTTTCCTCATTGCCAGGGATGGGAGAGGAGGAAAGGACAATCGTGTCACCCTTCTTGATGGAAAAAGCGTTATATTTCCCGCGGGAAAGCCGCCCCAGGATCGAGGTCTCCTCCCCCTGGGACCCGGTACAGAGGATCAGCACCTCTTTGTCCGGCAGGCTCAGCGCCCGGTCCAGCGGGACCACATCTTCTTCCGGCAGGTCGATATAGCCCAGCTTCCGCGCCAGGTTGACATTGTCCACCATGGAGGTCCCGACAATGCAGATCTTGCGCTGGTGCTGACGGGCAATGGTGGAAACCTGCTGCAGGCGGGAGATCAGCGAGGCAAAGCTCGAAATGATGATCCGACCCCTGGCCGTCGAAAAAACCTCCTCGAAATTGCGGTTGATATCCATCTCGGAAGGCGTGTTGCCCGGGCGTTCCGCATTGGTAGAATCGCTCAGCAGTGCCAGCACGCCGCGCTTCCCCAGCTCCGCCAGCTTGGCAAAATCAGAGGGCCAGTGGTCGATCGGTGTCTGGTCAAATTTATAGTCCCCGCTCATCACGATCAGCCCGGCTGAGGTTTCGATAGCGACACCGACGCTGTCAGGGATGGAATGGGACATGTGGAAAAATTCGATGTGAAAAGGTCCGGCATCAAAACTGTCGCCGGCCTGCTTGACGTTCAGGGTGGTCCGGGAAAGCCTTCCGCCCTTTGCCAGCTTGATCTCGGTCATTTCCGCGGTCAGGGGCGTGGCATAGATCGGCACGTTTTCCAGCACATCAAACAGGTATGGCACACCGCCGATATGATCCTCATGTCCATGAGTGAGGATCACACCGGCGACCTGCTCTTTTTTGTCATTCAAAAACTGCATGTCCGGTATGATGTAATCCACACCGATCATGTCATTTTCCGGGAAAAGGATCCCGCAGTCAACGATCAGGTACTGTCCCTGATGCTCAAAAACCGTCATGTTGCGGCCGACTTCACCCAGGCCGCCAAGGGGGATGATCTTTATTCTGTTTTCGTCATTTTTTTTAGTCATTATCTCTCAATTTCCTGAAGAGCTCACTTTGATGAGCGGTCAGATTGCGAGGTAAAGAAACGCGTATCCGCGCATAGAGATCACCGCGGGCCCCATTCTGGTTCAGTTTCGGCATTCCCTTCCCGGAAAGGCGCATCAGCTGGTCCGGCTGTGTGCCGGCCGGGATCTTCAGCGCGTAATTCCCATCCTTGGAATGTACCACGGCTTCACCGCCCAGCACGGCTGTGTAAAGATCCACCGGAACATCCACATAAAGGTTGTCGTCGACCCGCTCAAAAGCGCCCTCCTTGTTCGGGACGCTGACGGTGAGGATCAGGTCCACCATGATCCCGTTGGAGTTGAACGCTTTGGAAAGGCGGATCTTTGTCCCGTCTTTCACGCCGGCCGGGATGTTCGCTTCGATTTTCTGGTCACCCATGCTGATCTGGCGCTTGCAGCCATGGAAAGCCTCGTCAAGTGTGATCTGCGCGGTGATTTCCTGTGCCTTCGGCTGTGAAACCGGAGTATCGTATTCGACAGCATGAACACGGGAACGGGGACGCGTGTACGTCCGCCGGGTCCCGGCTGCCCCGCCAAAATCTCCCATTCCGCCGAAAATCTGAGAGAAGAAATCGGAAAAACCGCCGAAATCTCCTGTTGTTGTGTATGCGGTGCGGCCGCCGCCCGGCGCCCCGGAGAACCATTCACTCCAGTTATAATTGGCGCTGCTGCCGCCGCTCTGTTCCCACTGTTTGTAGGAAGAGCCCAGCTGATCATAGCGGGCACGCTTTTCTTTATCCTTTAATACTTCATAAGCCTCATTTATGGCTTTAAATTTCTCTTCCGCGTCTTTGTTCCCCTGGTTGTGATCGGGATGATATTTCTTTGCAAGGTCCCTGTAAGCACGTTTAATTTCAGCTTCGGTCGCGGTTTTTGACACACCCAATGTCTGATAATAATCCTGATATTCCATAACAACCTTCTTTCTTGCACCAAAGCATACGAATATTATAAACAGTTTTTTACTGTCTTTTATATTTTACAAAGCTTTTATTAGATTGTCATTTGAATTTCAGGAACTTTTCACGAAAATTCCCCGGTTCCGGAGTTATTCCACCACAGGCTCTTCCGCAGGAGGGGTGAATTTGGTATGGATGAAGGAATAGCGGTTTCCGGTGACGAAACGCGTTACATAATAGATCTCATCCTCAGTCAGGTCCCGTTTGCGTGCCGCGGCCAGCCTGTCTTTCCCTTCCGTCAGTTCATCAGCATCCCCGACCACTTCACCGATAGCCGCGACTTCATTCATCTTTTTCATGAAATCTTCCTTGCGGATGGGATCCTCATGAGAAGGGACGAACCACTCTGCGTCAAAAGTCTCCAGCCGTTTCAGGAGCAGCTTCAGCTCACCGAGACGAATGCTGCCACCGCCGGTATAAATATCTTCCCGGTAACAGTCCCCGAGGAAAAGAACCTTATCCTGCGGCACAAAAGCTACGGTCGAATCTTCACTGTGAGGGCCGCCGACATGATGCAACTCGATCAGCAAATCCTCCAGGCGGACGTTGATGCGCGAATCGAAAGAGATGTCTGTCGAAGTGACCTTGAAGGAATGACGCATCGGGACTTCTTTCCGAATGCTTTCCGCAAATGCCGGGATCTCCAGACCGGCCGCGACCCGGGAATTCAGGGCGCTGTCGGACCAGTCCCAATGCTGCATGTTGATGAGACGTTCATTGGTGAGTGAATTTGCCAGGGATTTTGCCGGTGAGCTGGACATGCCGAACACATGATCCCAATGCCAGTGGGTCACCATGGAGAAAGAGGGATCAGGCATGCCCTGAGAACGGATATAACCGTACATATCAGAGATATGTTCCGGGGAATTACCCGTATCGATCACCATGCTTTTGGGCCCGCTGCACACATAACCTAAAGCAGGGCGGTAGTGTTCCTCATCCCTTGGCATATACCAGACGTGTTCAGAAATCTGCATCAACATATTTCACTCTCTGGTAATAATTTTAGCTTATTCGATTTAAAATTGCAATTATTATCACAAATTTTAGAGGTTTAATTATAAATCTGTCGTTTTACTTACAGGAAAACCGTCTCTATCGAGACACAGTATTATAAACATAAGGTTCCAGTTTCGCTGCCAGGATCTTCCTCAGGATCAGGATAAACAAAACCCCCAGGAATATACCGATGAAATCGATCACCGTATCACTGAAACTGCCTGCCCGGTCCGGGACCAGGGTCTGGTGAAACTCGTCCAAACAGGCATAAAGATAACTGACAAGAATCGCCAGGAATGCCCGTTTCCCGGGCCGTGTTTGTTCACTTTGCGAAAGAAAAGCCAAAAGCCCCAGCATACCGAAGATGCCGATATGCGCTATTTTCCGGAGATTCAGCCCTAACATCAGGGGCTGCACGGAAACATGAAGGTACGTACCATCGCTTTCGATGTGGATAAATTCCGCGACAGAATCACTCAAAAAATTGGATTCATCCCCGGGCTGAGAAGAAAAATAAAACATAATCAGCGCTATCAAAACAAAACTGAAACGTGCTATTTTTTGTATATTGAGTTTTTTTCCCTTAAAATCTAAAATCAGCATTGCATCCGCCAAAAATAAACGTCAACATATTATATGCTGATATGATAGTACCATAACAAAGTTTATGATTTTTAAGGAAACGCTGATTAATGCCTGTTTCATGGCAATTGAGTCAATACAACCTGTTCTGTTGACTCAATTCTGAGTCAACGAAAACAGGTCACTTTGACTCAAGCCGAATAAATCAGTGTTTCCTTAAATGAAAAACCCGGGTGGTTAGCCCGGGTAACAGAATGCTGTGTTTGAAGGATTATTTTGCAGGAGCTTCGAAGTAGAATTCGCAGAAACCTTCTTCACCGGAATTCATGTAAAATTCCATCCAAAGCGCGTCCTGCGCAGCAGCTGCAGAATCAATGTTGATGTTGAAAGCAACTTCAGCGGTTTCGCCCGGAGCGGTCACCGGAACGTTGATAACGCTGTCAGCCACCGTGATGACCGGGTTGGAATCAGCCTTCACCAGTGTATAACCATCCCAGGTGGCAGTCCCGCTATTGACGGCTGTCCAAAGGACCTCATAACCGTTGTCAGTGTTCCGCAGCGCGATCGACTGTTCACCGCACAGGTTGGCAGGCTTTTCTTCAGCCACTGTGGTTTCCACAGGAGCAGCAGTCTCAGCAGCTGTGACGCTGGCCTCTTCCAGATCCTTGCTGATGACGCCCAGGTCAGCGGCATCCAGGTCCACAGATTTTTCTTCATCCTCTACGACGACGTTTACCCAGAAAGCGGAATCCGCATAGGAGCCGAAGCCGAATTCATAACCGTAATTGTCACGGAGCTTGAAATAGCTTTCATACATGCCCGGGGTGGTCGGAGCTTTCAGGTCGATGGCGACATAGACGGTATCGCCGGGGTTCACATAGATCTTCTTGTTGCGGTTGACCTGATATTTCGGGCCGGAGGTCGGTGTGTTGTCGGTACCGGCAAGCCAGATCTCAGCAGTGCCGTCAAAGGCAAGGTCATCACCATAGAAGAAGCTGACCAGATAATTTTCATCCCAAACGCAGGTACCGCCGTTCTTCATCTTCCAGATCTTGCGGAAGGTCTCACCCGGGGCGACCAGGCTGCCATCACGGAAGGTAATATCTTCGATGGAGCGGATCTTATTGTTGCAGTAAGGGTTGCGGCCCGGTTTGTAGGCGGGGGCCTTGCAGTTGCAGGTCGGCTGACCAAGGCAGGAGCAGGCGCCGTCGGTCCAGGTCTTCACGGAAACCCAAATCGGGGTCTGACCGTTGCAGCCAACACCGAAAAGCGTGCCGTCAGGAGCCTGAAGCATCCACTGACCGGAAACGGATCCGCCATAGGTCGGGGCGGTCAGACGAACACTGATGTCCACGCTGTTACCCGGGGCAACATAGTAAGGTACATTGCCGCTGACGGCGTTCATCGGGTCACCGGCAATGAAGACCAGCTTCGTGTTGGTGTTCCAGGCCTGTGTACCGACGTTGCGGATGCGCCAGGTCTTCACAAAGGAGGAACCGGGCATGACATAGGTACCGTCCGGATAAGTCACATCACGGACAAATTCAGCCTGGAAGGGAGCCAGATAGTTGACCACCGGGCAGTAATAACTGCCGGAATTCCATCCATAACTGTAGTTGTAATAATTGATCCCGCAGCTGCCGGAAGTACAATAGTAGCCGTCCCAGGATGACATCTCCGGTTCCGCACCGGCCGTGATCACGCTGAATGCCAGAGCCAGGACAATGGCCGCGCAAAGTAAAAGTTTATTCGTTTTCACAAAAACCTCCTCAGGGTTCTTCCGGTACACAGCTTTCTGAATTTTCCGGAAAGATCGAGTTTAACTCAAATATTATATGTGCAAGTATTGTGCCAATATTGATTAAAATTTTAAGATTTCTGAAAATTAAAGAAAGTTATTAGACATTAGACGTTAGACGTTAGACATTAGACATTAGACTTCAGGTTTCTTACTCCTTTCTCTTTACTCCTTACTCCTTTCTCCTTACTCCTTATTAAAAAAGGACGGTGCATGGGAAGATGCACCGTACCAATTCGATGAATTTTATTTACACAAAAAAAATGTCTTACCAGTGGAAGGGTTTCGGCGGGACCGGCGGCCGCACACCCGGGACCGGGTTGGCATTCGCATCACGGTCAAACCCCGGCACTCCGCACCACCAGCCATAACACGGGTTGCAGTAATTATAACCGTAGCAGTAATTGTAGTTGTAGCCATAGTTATAGGTCTGCGCATAATTGACAATCTGAGCATAAACTGCAGTCTGACAATTTGCACCGACACCGAACTGTCCCCCGTTGTCATTCATCAGCATCCAACTGCTTTTGTAAGAGCCTGTCTCTTTCGGAGCGGTCATCTGCACGCTGATATCCACCGTCTGGCCCGGCTGAACGTTGTACGGCAGGTTCACATAGGTCACACCGGCCATCTGTGTCCCGGACGAGAACACCAGTTTATAATTGGTGTTCCACGTTGTCGTACCGTTGTTGCGGATCCGCCATGTCTTGGTGAATGTGCTGCCGGGCGCCACATAACTTCCGTCAGGAATCGTGACATCAGCGACAAACGATGCACACTCGCGCACAACAGGCTGGGGATAATACGGCGTGTAATAATTGTTATATGGATAACAATATTGACCGTAATAGCAGCCATACCCGTCGGCGGAGGCCATCGCGACACTCATCAGGACAACGACGAGAACAAAGGGAATGATATATCGCTTTTTCATTGGTTCCTCCTTTTAGATTTCCGTTTATACAAACGGATTAATACTTAACTGTGCAAGAATCGTTCTCATTTGACATTCGTTACCGAAAGTTAAGAATTAAGAGTTAAGAGTTAAGAGTTAGGAAAACGCTGATTTATTCGTTCTGAGTCAAGAGTGACCTGTTTTCGTTGACTCAGATTTGAGTCAACAGAACAGGTTGCATTGACTCGTTTGACGTGAAATCGGTATTAATCAGTGCTTTCTTAGAAATCAGACTTTAGCTGCAAGTCATCATCTATCATCACCTTTAACTCTTAATTCTTACCTCTTAATTCTTAATTTTCTTTACGTTCTTCTCCCCCGGATTGTTCCCGCTTTTTGAAATCATGGATTAAAATCATAATTATGAAGAAAAGACGGAAGCAGCGGAGCACATTCCTGATACTCGGGATCGTGATGATCCTCAGCGGGGTCGGTCTGCTATACGCGTCCGCGGGAAAGACAGTCCAGCTCGTGATCAACGGAGAACCCCGCCTGTTCAAGACCCATGCTTCCCGGGTAGCCGACATCCTCAGCGGAGCCGGCGTTCCCTACAGCACATCCGATCAGGTCCGTCCCGGTTTGGATCAAAGGGTGAGAACCGGGCAGCGCATCAGCCTGAACCGGGCTGCGAAAGTCCGTCTGGACCCGGGAAACGGCATCGCACCGCTGGAGTACCTCTCCCATCAGCGCTTCGGCGGCAACATTCTGTTGGATGCCGGGCTGCGTCTTTACCCGGGAGACCGGCTTTACTGGAAAGGCACCGAGCTTCGTCCGGGGTTTGATCTCGGCGCTGTGACAGATCTGGACCTGAAACTGCAGCGGGCAGAAGTGTTCACGCTTCTCACAGAAGATGCTCCGGACGGCAAAACTGCCCACGGTTCCGGGCAGACCGTGTTTGACGCGCTTCTCTCCGCAGGCATCACTCCCGGAAAAAATATGCTGGTCATTCCGGACGGAGACAGCGAATTCGTTTCCGGCATGACCGTTGAAGTGCTTCCGCTGCGGGAACTGACAGTCTCCGTAAACGGGAAACCGGTCAGCACACTCAGCGCCGGTGTCAACGTCGGGGAAGCGCTGGCGCGTGCGGGACTCCCGCTGAATGGATCGGACGTGAGCATTCCCGCTGCGAATGAACCGCTTCCCGCTGACGGGCGCATCCTGATCGTCCCGGTCAGTGACAGCTTCTCCATGAAAGCGGAAACCATCCGCAGGGAGACCGAATGGACTCCCAACCCGGAGCTCGAACTGGATGAGACAAAGCTCATCACAGAAGGAGCTGACGGACTGCGCGGCACCTTCACCAGGATCCGGACAGAAAACGGAGAAATGGTTTTGACTGAAACCTCACCGGAAACGGTCCTGGTACAGCCTGTTTCAAACAAGGCCGAGTATGGCACGAAGATCAATGTCCGCACGCTGAACACCCCTGACGGACCGATCGAATATTACCGCGCAGTGAAAGTTTATGCCACCTCCTATTCCCCCTGCCGCAGCGGAACGGCAAGCTGCATCACCGGCACAGCCTCCGGCAGGAAAGTCCAGAAAGGCGTGGCTGCCGTTACCTCAAGCTGGTACAATCAATTCGGAGGCCAGTCGGTCTATGTTCCCGACTACGGGAAAGCCGTTATCGCCGATGTGGGCGGCGGCATGCCCGGCCGGTACTGGATCGACCTCGCCTATGAAGACGACAATTTTGAAGGCTGGAGCAGGGAGACCA
>CAYWKZ010000007.1:0-17811 GCA_964459115.1 uncultured Leptolinea sp.
CATCCCGCAGAAAAGCCTCAAAGAAGTGCATGTTGCCGTGAATATCAGAAAAAACCGCAAGTTTCATATTGGCTGCTGGTTGTTGGTTGCCGGTTACCGGTTGTTGGTTGCTGGTTGCCGGTTGCCTAACGTCTAACGTCTAACGTCTAAAGTCTAATGTCTAATGTCTAAAGTCTAAAGTCTAAAGTCTAAAGTCTGTCTATTATCTGCTCTGCTAATTGATTTGCCCAGCGGACGGCGAAGTTCATGCCCCGGTCCCAGGGGTAGATCTGGCTCATGGAAATGAAATAAAGCCCGTCTAACGGGGTTTCCATGGCGGGGATGACCCGGGAATGATTGACGAAAGGCACCGGTTGGGCGTAATCAGCGGCAAATTTGGATGCGCCGATGATCCAATCTTCCGAGAATTCCGGGTTGATTTTACGGAAACCGGGGATGAGTTTGCCCAGCAATTCATCTGCACTGAGAGAAAAATATTCATGTCCCCGCGGCAGATAGTCACCGGCATAGATGATCGTCTCGTCATTATAGCGTTCTTTTGGGACGAAGTTTGTGTGTTCCACCAGCGCCAGGAAGGGATAGCCTTCATTTTTTGGCAGGTTGTACCAGTAATAGCCCTGTGGTGAGAGCGGTCGTTTGAGCCGGACGCACAGCACGACCGCTCCAAGATGTTTCAGGGCGGCAAGCTGAGATTTATAGTCTTCCGGCAGCGCATCGCAGAGCCCGAGCATGGACTGCGGTGAGGTGGTGACGATAACTTTATCGAAATCTGACCACTGTCCGCCTTCTCCGGACAGTGTGAATTTTCCTCCTGCATCCTGTTCTATGGAACTAACGGTGGTCTGGAAGCGTATCTTCACGCCCTCATCCTGCAGTTTGGCTGCAAAGAGGTCATAAAGGTCCTGCATACCACCGTCAAAGGTGCCAAGTGAGGTGGTCCGTGAGTAGATGCGTGCCCAGAGCCAGGCCATGTTGACCCGGTCGGCATATTCACTGCCGAATTTACCGATCATCATCGGTTCCCACATGGTCTTGTAGGCAAATTCCCCGGCATATTTCGTCATCCATTCTTTTGCAGTGATTTTTTCCAGCGTTTGCCAGTTTTTGGTGAGTTTCAGGTACACCCCGGCAAGGCCGAAGCGGACCTTGTGGATCCCGTAGCCGAGACCGGGATAGGCGATGGCAGCCGGGATGGTGTCAAAGGGATAAAACTTCCCTTTATGATACATGACTGTCTTGGGCGTGCGGAATTTCACCCGCTCTTTCAGTCCAAGTTCTTCGATCAGGTTCAGTAGGTCGCTGTCTTTTTGAAACCAATGATGGTAGAAGAGTTCGACAGAATCCCGCCAGCTATCAGCTTTAAAACCCCGGGCGATGCCGCCAGGGGCCTTTTCTTTTTCAAATATTTCGACCGCGGCTCCTGCTTCACGCAGCCTTTTGGCAAGCGTCATGCCGCTGATGCCGCAGCCGATGATCCCGATATTTTCCATAGCGGTTTAGAAAATGATGATCAGGGCTGCAGCAATACCAGCAATTGCCAGCGTGAACGGCAGCAGACAGCATCCGGATCTCTTCTTTACGGTCGGTTTTGAGACCGGGGCCGGAGGAACCACCCGTGAGCTTGCCGGCTCCGGTGCCGGATTGACCGGCCGCGGGTTGGCAGCAGGTTTTGGTGTGGGGATCTTCCGGCTGATGTCATCCGCCTTGCCGGACGGACGGACCCGGGTTGGCGCTGCAGCAGCGGAAGCTCCGGGAATCTTTTTGCTGATCCCGTCTGCCTTGCTGGTCGGACGGACTCGGGTATGTCCCGAGGAGACAGTTTGCGCCGGGAAATTGATCTTATTCACGACCTGATCAGCTTTGCTGACGCGGCTGCGTCCTGTTCTTTGTTTCATAGCCATAAGTTGTTTTCTCCTGTTTTGTTTTCGTCCTAATTTGCGATATAGATGTCTGACGGCAATGTAGGCGCAACATATCCATCCGGTGTCGGACCGGGTGTCGGCGTCAGCACGCCTTCAATGGCATTGATGGTGATGGTCAGCGGTGAAAAGACGGTAGCCCCGTTTGCGTCTTCAACATGCCAGTTCATCGTATATGTTCCGGGGTATTGCGGCGCAATGCAGGGGAGAGAAATTCCGGCTGCACCACCGGGCCATATTTCTGCTTCGGTAATTTTCTCAGTGATTTGTCCGACCGTGAAGTTTGTACCACCGTCAAAAACGAGTTTGAAGTTATAAGCCCAGTTGGTCGATCCGGTGTTTTCCATGTTCCAGGTGACGGTAAAAGCTTCGCCCATGATGAAATTGGAGTTGTCTGCCGGTGTCTGGGATTGGAAGCGGCCGTTGGCGGTGGAAATTGCGGTAGGCGCGGCCATCGGGCTGGTTGGAATCTGGATCGGTTCCGGAGTCGGCACAGCTGCCGCGGCAGCCGCGGCAGCAGCGGCTTCCGCTTCAATCGCTTCCTGTGTTTGTTGAGCGATCATTTGTTCGGCTTCCTGTGTTTGCTGACGCTGTCCTTCGATCATCGCCATTACGGCTTCCTGCGTTCCGGCAATGCTGATTGCTTCCTGTGTGGCCGTGTCGTTCATGGCTTTGATCTGTTTATTATTGTTGGATACCACCAGCAGAACGATAACGGCGATGAGTACAACAGCGATCGCGATCACGATATACAGCAGACTCTTGTTATTCCGGAAGTTTCCCGCAGCTGCCTTGAGTTTGTCGCCGAGGCTTTCATCATCATCGTCGTCGTCATCATCCTCATTGGGAGCAGCTGTGTTATAGTATGATGCCGGTGGGTAGTATGCGGTTCCCGGTGCCGACGGGGTAGATATGCTGCGCAGCAACATCGCGGCTTCGCTCATGGAGCTGATACGCTGGGATGGATTTTTCGCGGTAGCCTGATAAAGGAATTGTTCCGCCTGTTGTGAGATGTTCGGAACGAAATAACGCGGAGATGGCAGCTGGTCCGATATCTGTCGGGCCATGGTTTCCATGGGAGACATGGCACTGAAAGGTTTGCGTCCGGTAATCATCTCATAAAAAATGATACCAAGGGTATAGACATCTGTGCGCGGATCGGCCATCAAACCCTGACCCTGTTCCGGCGCCAGATATTCCGGAGAACCGATGCCGGCATTTGCTTCAAACTGGCCGTATCCGTGACCGTTTTCGCTCAGCCATTGGGCAAGCCCAAAGTCCGTGAGTACCGGATTTTGATTGCTGCCGAGAAGAATGTTGGTCGGTTTCAGGTTCCCGTGGATCATCCCGTATTGGTGTGCGTATGTCAGTGCGTCAGCGACGGGGATCAGCAGGTTGGCAGCCTGTTCCACCGGAAGCTTTGTACCAGCATATTGGTTGAAGCTTGTCCCGGAATAAAGGTCCATGGTCCAGGCGGGAATGCCGTTCAGCGTGGTGAAGTCATAGGTTTTGATGATGGAGGGATTGTTCAGTTTGCCGAGTGCAGCCACCTGTTGGGCATAGCGCATGGAAAAGTATTGCAGAAATTCAGGCGTTACGGCTTCTTTTCGGAGCATTTTCAGTGCTGTGTCGCGGCGGAAAAAGTTGTCTGCCACGCGGTAGACGTCACCGAAACGGCCTTTGCCGATCAGTCCCATGAATTGATAACGGTTATTGAGGTTGAATTGTTCACTCATAATTTGTCCTGTTTTTGTTTTGCGGAATGATATTCCTTCTTCCATTCATTTTATTATACTATTGTTTCTAAGGACTTTTGTGTTATACTGAAATTGTTGCATAGAAATGGAGGATCACAGAATGGAAAAACAAACGAGAAGGCTCGTAACGAGAAGTGATTTTGACGGTTTGGCATGTGCCATGATGCTGAAGGAATTGAACCTGATCGACGAGATCAAATTCGTCCATCCCAAGGATGTACAGGATGGCAAGATCGAATTGAGCAAGAATGACATCACCACCAACCTGCCTTATGACCCGCGTGTCTCGATCGCTTTTGACCACCACGAATCTGAAGTGGACCGCCTCACAGCGGTTGAAACCGGCGGTAAGCTGATCATCGACCCGAACGCAAAGAGTGCCGCACGGGTGGTTTATGATTATTATGGCGGAAAAGAAGCATTCCCGCGCATTTCGGATGAGCTGATGGCTGCGGTGGATAAGGGGGACAGTGCGGACTTTTCCATGGATGAGATCCTGAACCCGAAGGGATGGGTACTGCTTCATTATCTGATGGATGCGCGGACCGGTTTGGGACGCTTCCATGATTTCCGCATTTCCAACTATGCCCTGATGATGGAATTGATCGATTATTGTCTGGAGCATAACATTGATGAGATCCTTGAGCTGCCGGATGTGAAGGAGCGTGTCGACCTCTATTTTGAACAGGCGGACCTCTTCAAGGCTCAGCTGCAGCGGATCGCGAAGGTTTATGACAAGGTCGTTGTCCTCGATTTGCGCAATGAAGAGGTGATCCATGCCGGAAACCGCTTTATGATTTATGCGCTTTATCCCGAAACCGAGATCTCGGTTCATGTTGCCTGGGGTTTCCAGAAACAGAACACAGCTGTCATGATCGGGAAATCCATTGTCAACAAGGCTTCCAAGGTGGACATTGGTGAGCTTTGCCTGAAATATGGCGGCGGTGGCCATCACAACGCCGGTACCTGCCAGCTTGATAATGATAAGGTGGATCAGCTCCTTCCGGAAATAATTGCGGCTCTCAACGCCGGATAGAACGAGGAAAAGCATTCAAAGAAGAAATGTAACTGTTCAGCACAGAGCACGCGGGGATCGGTACCTTGTGTGTCACCTCGGGTTCTGAACAGATATGAAGAAATTAAGATAAGGACAGACCCTGTGTCTCAATACGGGTCTGTTTTTTTTATGACCGTTGTCACATAATTAGAAAATAAATTTTATAAAAGTGTATAATTGAAACCTGCTTTGAAGTTGGAAGGAGTGAAGACCATGGAAAATTCATTGAAAGTTGTGGGCGCACGCGGAAATAACCTGAAAAACATCACTGTGGAGATCCCGCGGGACAAATTCACCGTGATCACCGGGCTGTCCGGGTCCGGGAAGTCATCCCTTGCCTTCGATACGATTTTTGCTGAAGGTCAGCGCCGCTATGTTGAGTCACTTTCTTCCTATGCCCGGCAGTTTCTCGGTCAGATGGACAAACCCGATGTGGACGTGATCGAAGGGCTATCGCCCGCGGTCTCCATCGACCAGAAGGGTACTTCCCGCAATCCCCGTTCCACTGTCGGGACGGTGACCGAGATCTACGATTATTTCCGTCTGATGTTTGCACGCATCGGCATCCCACACTGTCCGGTCTGCGGGCGTGAGGTGACCCGGCAGTCTGCCGAAGAGATCACCAATGCGGTCGCGGCTCTTCCGGATGGGACCCGCATCATGGTGATGGCGCCGATCGTCCGTGCCCGCAAGGGAACCTATCAGGCGGTGCTGGAGGACATCCGCAAAGCCGGATTTGTGCGGGTCCGTATCGACGGGACAGTTTATTCCGTCGATGATGAGATCACCCTGGACCGTTATAAGATCCATACGATTGAGGCGGTGGTGGACCGCATCGTCATCCACCATGATGATGCCGATGAGGAAGAACAGAAAAACCGGCGCACACGCCTGGCAGACTCGATTGAAACAGCGCTGAAGGCCGGAGAAGGATTCGTGACCGTTGTGGACCTTTCGACAGATCCGCCGACCAATATGCAGTTCTCCGAATTTCTGGCCTGTCCGGAACATGGCTACAGCATTCCCGAGATCGAACCACGGACGTTCTCCTTCAACACGCCGCACGGCGCCTGTCCCTCCTGTCAGGGGCTGGGCGTGAAATATGAAATCGATCCGGATCTGGTGATACCGGATGATTCCCTGTCACTGAACCAGGGCGCTGTGGCGGTGATGGAATGGCGGCCGGCAGCCAAACCTTCAGAAGGGTACTACTGGCAGCAGCTGATGGCTGTCGCCGAAGCGTACGGGATCGATCCGGACGCTCCGGTCAGTGCTCTTTCCAAACAGCAGCGGAATGTGCTGCTTTACGGCACCGGCAAACAGACGATCAAGATCGAACTGAAAGGCCGTAATGACAGACGTTCTTCCTACAGTGCACCTTTTGAGGGCATCATTCCGAACCTGCAGCGCCGCTATAATGAGACCAGTTCAGATTATATCAAAAACACGATCTCAGCCTTTATGCGTGAGATCCCCTGCAAGGAATGCGGCGGCAAGCGGCTGCGCCCTGAAGCGCTGGCTGTGACCATCGATGGAAAAAACATCATCGAGGTGACGGATTGGGCTGTTTCGAAGACTCTGGAATGGATGCATCATCTGGCGGAGGACAGCAGCCGGTTGAGCACCAAACAGCGGGTGATCGCTGAAAAGGTGTTCAAGGAGATCACATCCCGCTTGGAATTTCTGGTGAACGTCGGGCTGGATTACCTGACCCTCTCCCGCAGTGCGGTGACGCTTTCAGGCGGGGAGGCACAGCGCATCCGTCTGGCGACACAGATCGGTTCTCAGCTGATGGGCGTCCTTTATGTGCTGGATGAGCCATCGATCGGGCTGCATGCCCGGGACAACACCAAACTGCTGCGGACGCTGCAGCAGCTGCGGGACCTGGGTAACACAGTGATCGTGGTCGAGCATGATGAGGAAACCATCCGGGCTGCGGACTGGATCGTGGATATGGGGCCGGGAGCCGGTGTCAACGGCGGTGAGGTGATCGTTTCCGGTACGGTTCAGGATGTGCTGGATTGTCCCCGTTCGCTGACCGGTGATTACCTGAGCGGACGGAAACTTGTTCCCGTGCCAAAAAAGCGCCGCAAACCCGGGAAGGAAAAGCTGGAGATCATCGGAGCGGCTCAAAACAACCTGAAGAACATCAATGTGAAGATCCCGCTGGGCATGTTTGTGTGCATCACCGGTGTTTCCGGTTCCGGAAAGTCTTCTTTGATGAACGAGATCCTATATAAGTCGCTCGCACACACCCTGAACCGGGCCAATACGATCCCCGGAAAATATAAAGAGATTCGCGGGACGCAGTATCTGGATAAGATCATCAACATTGACCAATCCCCGATCGGACGTACGCCACGTTCCAACCCGGGCACCTATACCGGGGTTTTTGATGAGATCCGCAAGCTGTTTGCCGATCTGCCGGAGAGTAAGCTGCGCGGATATACCGCGGGGCGTTTTTCCTTCAATGTTCACGGGGGACGCTGCGAAGCCTGCCAGGGCCAGGGGCAGCTGAAGATCGAAATGCAGTTTCTGCCGGATGTTTACGTCCCCTGTGAGGTCTGTCACGGTACCGGCTACAACTCCGAGACGCTGCAGGTGAAGTACAAGGGTAAATCAATTGCTGATGTGCTGGACATGACGGTGGATGACGGAGTCGAATTCTTCTCCGTGTTTGAGTCGATTTCCTCCAAGCTGAAGCTGCTCCAGCAGGTGGGGCTGGGCTACTTGAAGATCGGGCAGTCCGGCAATACGCTTTCGGGAGGTGAGGCGCAGCGCGTGAAGCTTTCCAAAGAGCTTTCCCGTCGGGCCACCGGCAGGACGCTTTATGTCCTGGATGAACCGTCCGTTGGGCTGCATGCGGCGGATGTGCACAAGCTGATCGAGGTGCTCGCGGAGCTTGTGGATCATGGCAATTCCGTGCTGGTGATCGAGCATAACATGGACATCATCAAGGTGGCGGATTACCTGATCGATCTGGGCCCGGAAGGCGGAGACATGGGCGGTACGCTGGTGGCCTGTGGCACCCCGGAAGACGTGGCGAAAGTGGAGGCTTCCTATACCGGGCAGTATTTGAAAACGGTACTGAAAAATTAGAAATTCGGAATTTAGAATGAGAAATGAATGTGCAGGTGTGCAATCATTTCTTATTTCTAATTTCTTATTTCTTATTTAAATTTGGAACCATTATTGCACTTTATAGGTTAGCATCCGAATTTCATGTTTGTTTGATTAAACCTGAAGTTGCGGTTAAAATAATTGTTGAAAAAAGTTATTATCGACGAAAAACGTTCGGCGTGAAAGGATGAAACAATGCAGAGAAAAAATTCACCTCAATATGTGATCAACTCTTACCAGAAAAAGAGTAAGGCCGGTCCGGTCATCTTATGGGCGATTGCCGGGATTATTTTTGGCGCCGGAATCGTGCTGCTGGTGCTGTGGTTTACGAATGGCAGCGGCGGTTCCTTCAGTCTTGGCAGCCTTTTTGCCAGTGCGACCCCGACTCCCACGGAAACCTTCACCCCGACACCCACCGTCCCGACTTCAACCCCGACTATGACGCCGACGGAAACCGAAACCCCGACACCGACGCTCACGCCTACACCGGAAGGTCCTCAGATGTATACGGTCGAAGAGGGTGATAACTGCTGGTCGATCGCGGTGGATAAATTCGGCGTTGACTTTGAACTCTTCATGATGATCAACAACATGACGGCCTGCAACATCGGCATTGGCGACCAGGTCGTTATCCCAGCCCGTGATCAGGAAAAGCCGACCATGACTCCGATCCCGCTGGACCAGTATACTGTCGGTCAGCAGATCGAATATACGGTGGAAATGAACGATACTTATCCTGGAATTGCGGCGAAATTCAACACAACGCTGGATTCCATGGAAAAGCTGAACAACATTGAAGATATCACAGCTTATCCGAGATTCGGTGACATCCTGACCATTGCGGTCAATCTGGTCACGCCGACCCCGAGTCCGGTCCCGACTTATACAGCCGTTCCGGACGAAGGATAAATGAAATCACAAGAGCGGGCCCGTCACGAACGGGCCCGCTCTTTATCATTCATCCAAATCTTTCTTTCGGGCGCTAATCAACGACGATCGTTGCGTCGACAACGTAGAAATTTTCATCGTTTTCATTGCCGAGAACGACAGACATGCTGTATGTTCCGGGTGCGCCGGGGGCGACTGCATCAATTGAGCAGGCGCCGACAGTGTTCGGAGCAACCGGCTGCATCAGATACCAGCGGTTCTTGCCGGGTTTGGTGAAGTTAGTGCCGGAGAAGAAGCGCAGGCTGTAATCTGTGGTCCAGGTGGTCGTGCCGGTATTGAGCAGGTACCAGGTGATGTCAAAAATCTGTCCACGGCTGACATGTGTGCCATCCAGCGGCGTCTGGGAGTCATAAGAGGCCCTGTTCCCTGCCTGGACGACCGGTGTAGCGGTTGGTGCGATGGGCAGCTGAATAGCTGATGTTTCGGGAGCTGCTGCGGTTGGCAGGCAGACACTGAGCTGTCCGGTCTGGATGTGAATGTTTTGTCCGAAGATGATCGATGAGTCGCGGATGGTCTGGGCTGAGGTGTCGACACCGCGTTTCTGAATTTCACCGACGACTGCGTCATATACACTCAGCAGCTGCTGGTTGGAAAGACCGGACATTTCATCGATTGGTGTGGGCTGTATCGTCTGCCCCATGACCGGAATGACAAAAATAAAGCATGCGATCAAAACAAACAATATTTTTTTCATTGAATAATTCTCCTTGTCCTTTTTGTTATAAATGATTTTATCATAAGTTTCTGTTTGTTCAAACAGAGCGCTTCATCTTCAAACGTTTTTTCTTTCAGGATTGTTTCCTTCATTATTTCCAAGATTTTTCCTGACTGCGGCGATATTGCGCCGCAGTCCTTTGATTTTTGTGCGCAGAACAGGCGAATTGTGAAATTTCGCTTTAAATTCCTCGGCTGTCAGCTTCTCATCAGATTCTTCCGGAAGTGCTGAAGCGTGTGGCAGGGGAGATGCGGACGAAACACGCCGGTTCCAGGGGCAGGCGCGCAGACATTCATCACAGCCGAACAAATGTGTTCCGACAAGAGCAGCTTGCTCCGGGCTGAAGTCCCCTTTGTGTTCAATGGTCAGGTAAGCGGCGCAGCGGTCAGCCCGGATCGTGCGGGTGAGCGGGTCAATGCAGTGATTTGGGCACGCATCGACGCAGCGGGTGCAGCTGCCGCATCCGTCCGGTTCATAGGGTTTGTCCGGTTCGATCGGCAGGCTCAGCAGGATCTCGCAGAGGAAAAAAGCGGAACCGAATTCCCGGTTGATGAGCATGGAACTTTTCCCGACCCAGCCCAGACCGGCACGGACAGCAAGGCTGCGTTCGAGAATGGGCGCGGAGTCGATGCAAATGCGGTATGTAAAATCAGGGGTCAGGGGCAGTTGGGGATGCTCAGCGGCTTTCGGACAGTCTGAAAGATAGGAACAGATTTTTTTTACCAGATCCTCTGCCAGGGGAAGGATGGTATCATGGTAGTCTATGTAATGCGCATAGGAAGCAACTGAAAAAGCGGAACGCTGTGGAAAGAGTTCCATCGGGACCGCCAGCACGCAAATGCTCCTGGCGTCAGGGAGCAGCAAACAGGGATCCGCCCGTTTGGCGAGCGTATCTTCCCGTTTCAGATAAGCCATGGTACCGAGTGAGTCTTCCCGGATCCATTGCAGGTATCGGGAAAAATCATCCGGCGGGTCGGCAGTTGTGAATCCGCATAAACAAAAGCCGAGCCTTTCGGCTTCGGCTTTTATGATTTCTTTGATTTCAGACATTATTCAGCTGAGCGGATCATTGGTAGTCGCGCCAGTCATCGACCTGCCAGCCGACCCAGATGTTATCGAGGATCACGGTACCGTTGTTATCGACCAGTTCCCAGTAGGAATTATAGATGCCCGGTTCCATGGCGCATTCAAAACTGCGGGAGAAGGTGATGGTTTCACCGCGTTCCACGTTATAAGGCAGCATGTAGAGGTCTCCTTCCAAAGCGCCCTGTCCTTTGTAATAGCGGAAATAGAATTGTTTGTCCCACGGGAGCGGGCCGGTGTTCCTGACTGTCCAGGTCACGGTGAACTGGACGTCATGAGCGTAGTGCATGTAGTTTTTGTCCTGTTTTACCAGTGTGGCCTGGTAAGAATAATAGGTAGGGGTCGGTTTCCAGGTGCCCCAGACGAAACCGGAGCTGACAAGCGGGGACGGGGTACTCTGATTTTTGACGATGATCTCAATCCCGTCAGATTCGAGTGTCTGCTGGATCTCGGCAATGACCGTGGATGCAACTTCCGTGCGGACCATGTTGATCAGGTCCTGCGTGTTATCGGCAAATGCGGCAGTAAAACTGAACAGGACCGCAGCCAACAGTGTGCAAATCAAAACAGTTTTTTTCATTTTTCCTCCAATCAGTCGACCACGATGGTCAGGTCAACAATGAAAAAGTTTTCATCATTCTCATTTCCGAGAACGACAGACATTGTGTACGTACCCGGGTTTTCCGGTGCAATGGCGTCTATAGTACAGGTACCGACGGTGTTCGGAGCAACAGGCTGAACCAGATTCCAGCGGCCTTTCCCGGGTTTGGTGAAGTTTGTTCCCGTGAAATAGCGGAGAGAATAGTCCGTGGTCCAGGTGGTGGTACCGGTGTTGAGCAGGTACCAGGAAATATCAAATTCAGCGCCGCGTTCAACGTGTGTATTGTCCAGCGGGGATTGGGATTCATAGGATGCTTTGTCGCCTGCGAGCGGAGGGGTCGTGGCGGTAGGCTGGGTGATGACCGGGAGTGCGGCGCTTTCGGGAGGAAGCGCCGGCAGCGTGTTGTCTGTTCCCGCACCTGCTGCCGAATCATTGCCGGGGTTGATGATCAGTCCGCTTTCCACCGGCGTAGTGGGCAGGACGGCAATTGTTTCCGGTGTGTCTGTCGGCAGTGATACGGGGGTGTAGGTCGGTTCCGGTGTGTTGGTCGGGACGGAAAGCGCTGTGGCAGTGGCATTCGCTTCAATGGTTTCAACTGCGTGGGTGGCAAATTCATTCATGTCCAATGTGGGCTCCGGTGTGGCGGCTGTACCGCAGGCGGAAAGAATGCTGACAATGATGAAAGCAGTGAGAATTTGTGCTAAAGTTTTCCTTTTCAGGCTTTTCATAAATATTCCTGTGACCTTTCATTGACTCTAAATTTTCAATCTTGCTATTATTTTACCAAAGGTTTTTCCGTTTATGACCCAATTCAGCTTAAAAAGTTTTCAGCAGCACTTATCTGTACTTTCTCAAGATTATAACGTCTCATGCCTGCTTCAGGTTCCCGACAGATCATCCTGAAATTAAAAAATGATATAATTTTCAAACGGTCATAATGGGATGTTTATGCGGAAGATAATGATTATTCTTTGGTTGGTTTCGTTCGTTTTGAGTGGCGGTGTTGTTTTTGCTGAGAATTCATACCGTGTTTATACGCTCGCCTGTCCTTTTCAGACGGTTACGGATGAGATCAGCCTGGGAACATTGAAAAACCTGATCTCATCCGGGCAAACTCCGCAGGGTGAGATACGGAACATTTATCTTTCACCGCAAACAGCCGCCGATCTTGTTCCCTTGATCAGTGAGGTTTCTGAAGCCTGTCTTTCAGATGATGCGGCGGAACGGATCAAAAAAAATCCGGAAGGTGTTGATTGTGCGCTGATCCCGCTCAATGAAGCGCGGCCATCAATGAAGCTGGTCCGCCCGGAACATACCTTCTTCCCCTGGGATGATGTTTATGACCCGGAGGAGGACCCATTGGCAGTCCTCTCTGATGAGCCGAATTTTGACCGGGACCGGGTGACGACCGTACTCCTGACAGGCACGACGGCTTTTGCCCGGACAGTGGCTTATAAAATGTCGGTGAAGGGCGTGACATATCCCGCCGAGCTGATCAAATCTGTATTTGAGTCCAGTGATATCACGCACATTTCCAATGAATCAAGCTTCTGGTCTTTGTGCCCGATACCCCGCAGGGAAGATGTTTCGATCCAGTTTTGTTCCGGTTTGGAGACAATGGAGGTATTGGATTACCTGGGCGTGGATGTGGTCGAACTGACCGGCAACCATCTGAGGGATTTTGACTGGAAGCCGTTTGCTGAAACGCTGGACCTGCTGGATGAAAAAGGGTATAACAGCTATGGAGCGGGACGAGACATCGCTTCCGCTGCGGAGCTGCTGTTTCTGGAGCACAACGGGAACCGCTTTGCCTTTCTGGGCTGCAACTGCGCCGGTCCTGATCATGTTTATGCGACAGAGACGCTGCCCGGAGTGCTCCCCTGCGATTTTGACCGGATGGAGGAGCAGATCCGTCATTATTCGGCTGAGGGTTGGCAGGTGATCGTGACGCTGCAATATTATGAGATCTATTCTCATACACCTTCCGACATTCAAAAGCGGGATTTTCAGCGGCTGAGTGACGCCGGTGCGGTGGTTGTTTCCGGTTCGCAGGCTCATTTGCCGCAAATCATGGTTCCCATGCCGGATCGGTTTGTTCATTACGGACTCGGAAACCTTTTCTTTGACCAGATGGATGTGCCGGTGGAAGGGACGAGACAGGAATTCCTTGATCGCTATATTTTTTATGACGGAAGACTTCTCAACGTCCAGCTGGTAACGGCTTATCTGACGGATTACTGCCGTCCCCGTCTGATGACCGACAGCGAACGGGCTTCGTTTTTGGAGAATATCTTTTCTCTTATGCCTGATTCATGACGGTTTTTGCGGTGTGCTGAAAAGAAACGATGTGGAGTATAATAAACCTGAAATTGTATTTTGGCGGAAAAGGAGCGAACAATGAAACAGCTTTTTCAAAACATGAAAAACGGTGAAACCAGCATCAAGGACCTGCCGATCCCTCATCCGGGTAAGGGCTGTGCCCTGGTGCAGACGGCCTTTTCTCTGGTTTCCGCGGGTACGGAAAAAACACTGGTCGAATTTTCTGAAAAAAACATTGCCGCCAAAGCTGTTTCCCGTCCGGACCTGGTCAAGCAGGTGTTGAACAAGGCAAAGCGGGAAGGGATCCTGAGCAGCGTGCAGGCGGCATTTAATCGTCTGGACCAGCCGATGTTCCCCGGCTATTCGTCTGCCGGGACGATCGTTGCCCTGGGAGAAGGACTGCAGGGGTTCAAAATCGGTGATCGGGTCGCCTGCGGGGGCGGAAACCATGCGGTTCATGCCGAATATGAAGTGGTTCCGCGCAATCTGCTGGTAAAGATCCCGGATACAGTGAGTTTTGAGGAAGCTGCCTTTGCTACTCTCGGTTCTGTCGCGATCCATGGGTTCCGTCTGGCTTCTCCCCAGCTGAACGATACCGTGCTGGTGATCGGGCTGGGACTGCTGGGCCTGATGGAAGTACAGATCGCTGCATCCGCCGGCTGCCGGGTGATGGGAATGGATATCTCCAAACCACGGATCAAACAGGCTCGTGATTTCGGTGTAGAGGCATGGCCTCGGAATGAGATCGAAGATCGGTTTTCTCAGTTTACGAAAGGCCGGGGCTTCGATCATGTGCTGATTTGTGCGGGCAGCAAAGATAACGACTCCATTGAATTGGCCGGCACGCTATGCCGGGATCGCGGGAAAGTGATCGCAATCGGCGCGGTCGGACTGGAAATTCCGCGTAAAATCTATTATGAAAAAGAACTGAGTGTGATGGTTTCCCGTTCCTACGGGCCCGGGCGTTATGATGCGAATTATGAGGAACGCGGTCAGGATTACCCCATTGGGTACGTCCGCTGGACAGAAGGCCGCAACATGGAAAGCTTTGTGGACCTGGTCGCTGACGGGAAGATCGATGTGCGTTCGCTGATAACTCACCGGATCCCGATTGAAAAGGGTGAGGAGGCCTACAGCCTGATCACCGGGAAAAAGAATGAGCCATTCCTGGGCGTCTTGCTGGAATATCCGCAAAAGACGGAAATGCCTGAAAATCAGGCAGTTTCTATTGACCGTGTCCAACTGCAGGGGGATCCGGAAGGAACAAAACCGAACATCGGTGTTCTGGGTGCGGGAAATTATGCCAATGCCACATTTTTGCCGGTGATGAAAGAGAGTGTCAACCGCTGCGTGCTGAAGTCAATTGCTTCCGGTTCCGGCGGAAAAGCCCGTTACAGTGCGGAAAAATTCGGGTTTGAGAAGGTCGAGCCGGACGGCAACACGATCCTGACGGATCCGGAAATTGCGGATGTGGTGCTGCTGACACCGCATAGCCTGCATGCAGCCCAGACCATCAACGCCCTGGAAAACGGGAAAAATGTGTACTGCGAAAAACCGGCAGCCTTGTCACTGCTCTCCCTGGCGCAGGTCCGCCAATGCGTTTTGTCTCATCCCGACCAATTGTATATGGTCGGTTATAATCGCCGTTTTGCCCCGCTGGCGCTTGAATTGAAACAATTCTTTGCTGACTGTGCCGAGCCGCTTTCAATGAATTATACTGTCAATGCCGGTTATATCCCGCCGACGCACTGGACGCAGGATCCTGATGTGGGCGGTGGACGGATCCTTGGAGAAGGCTGCCATTTCATTGATTTCATGATCTGGCTGTGCGGTTCGCTGCCGGAGCGGGTGAACGCGTTTTCCCTGCCGGACAGCGGGAAATATAATGAAGACAACGTCAGTATTCAGCTGCGTTTTGCAAACGGCTCCATCGGCACCATCAATTATCTTGCCAACGGTGACAAGGCTTATGCCAAAGAACGGGTCGAAGTTTTCGGCGGTGGTCGGATCGGCATCCTGAATGATTTCCGCAGTCTGGACACCTGGAAAGACGGCGATCACAGGCAGGAGCGTTCTGCCCTGCGGCAGGATAAGGGTCATGCGGGGTCATGGAATTCTTTCCTGGCAGCTGCCCATTCCGGGATCAAAGCACCGATCGGATATGACGAAATTTTTGGCGGGATGCTGGCCTGCTTCTGTGCGATCGAATCTGTACGGCAGCAGGACCTGATCCTGGTTCCGCCCCTTGCCTCTCTGGATGAACTGGTCGCGGGGGAAAGAGCCGAATGACCGGTGTTTCTTTTGTGCTGCAGTCGATCCGCGATCTGGGGCTGAAGCCGGTGGCCCAAAATGCCTGCTATCAGATCCTGCTGAAAAGCGGGATCTATCGCTCCATGATGCCGCACCGGCCGCTGAAAAATGAGGTGATGCACGGTGATTTTACACCGCTTCCGCTCCCGGAAGAGAGCGTCCTGAAACCCTTTCTGGCGGCTGATTCTCTGCACATTTTCGATGAGAAGAACATCCTGAGCAAAGGGGAATACCGGCCTTTTTGGGGAAAAGAGACATATCCGCTGAACCTGAACCCGGTCAACGGCAGCCGTCACTGGACCAGCGATCACAAGATCCCCGTTCCTGATTTGAAGCTGGTTTGGGAGGATGCCCGGTTTTGCTGGGTGGATAACCTGCTTCGCAGTGAACTCCTTTCTCACAGTGGCCTTTCCGAAGCCTGCTTTTGGGACAAATTGAATGAATTCAACCAAAAGAATCCCGTAAATCTCGGAGAAAATTGGGAATCTGCACAGGAAGTCGGGCTGCGGCTTATTAATATTGCCTTCGCTGCCGGGATCTTTCTGCAGCTGCCAAAGAGCGACAACATTTACCTGACATCCGCCAAACATCATGACCTGATCGTGGAACGCTCGGATTTGGTTGCGAAAATGATCCAGGCCCATGCCAAACGCATCCTGAAAACGATGATCTATGCAAAGTCTCAGCGCAACAATCACCTCCTGAGTGAAGCGGCTGCACTGATGACGGCCGCGGTGGTTTTGCCGGGAGCGCGTGACGCGGGCAAATGGTGGCGCGTCGGGAAAAAGAATTTCTTCAGCGGGCTGGACGATCAAATTGCTGAAAACGGCTGTTATATTCAGCACAGTACGAATTATCACCGGCTGATGCTTCAGCTGGCGGTCTGGGTAGATCAGCTGCTGCGGATCAAAGGCGCTGACTGGCCGAGGAAGTTGCTGCCGAAACTGCGCAGCAGCGTCCGTTATCTTTATGCTTTCTGTGATCCGAAGAGCGGAAGGTGCTCCAACATCGGACACAATGACGGCAGTCTGATGTTTTGTTTCGGCAGTGAATACGCGGATTACAGCCCGACACTCCAGGCTGCCGGTCAGATTTTTCTTGGGAAAAAGCTGTTCGAGAGCGGCCCCCGGGACGAACTGAGTACCTGGCTGAATGTTCAGCGGAGCTATCTCTCGCCCGCTGACCTGGAAGCTGATAAGAATTATTCCGGTCCGCTTTCCGTGGGCAATGAGCAAAGCCGTGTGCTGATGCTTGCGGAGCCCTTCTTTGGACGTCCGGCTCATGACGACCGGCTGCATCTCGATGTCTGGATCAACGGTGTTAATGAACTGTTTGATCCGGGCACCTACCGTTATTCCGGTGTTGAAGATTGGGACAACCGTTTGAAATATGCCCCGATGCATAACGTGATGACTGTGGATCACATGGAACCGATGACCGATGCCGGCAAGTTCCGCTGGCTGGACCCGGATGAGGTGAAGGTGCTTTCCCGCAACGAAGCATTTATCAGTGCGGAGCACAGCGCTTTTCAAAAATTAAACCTCAAGCATCGGCGCACAGTCCGCTTGATTGAAAAAGGGTTTTCCGTCGCCGATGACGTGATCCCGCAGGGGGATGAAGGGGAAAAGACCCATTTGTACCGTTTCCATTGGCTGCTGCCGAACCAGACGTTCAAGTATAAAAAAGGGGTCCTGGTCTTGGATCGGATCCGCATGGGGTTCAGCAGTGACACGGATTTCAATCTGCGTATCGTTCGGGCAGGTTTCAGCATTTTCAACAGTGGTGATCTGGAAGGTGAAAGTTTTCGCGAAGATGCCTGGTGCGGCTGGTATTCACCGACATACAATGAAAAAATACCCGCACTGTCGATCATCGTTACCTGCCGGGGAACGGCGCCCTTCCATTTCGATACGCTGATCACGAGGTTATAGAGAATAGGGGATAGGATATAGGATATAGGATATAGGGGATAGGATATAGGA
>CAYWKZ010000007.1:17911-44597 GCA_964459115.1 uncultured Leptolinea sp.
TATAGGATATAGGGAATAGGATATAGGATATAGGGAATAGGATATAGGATATAGGGAATAGGATATAGGATATAGGATATAGGGAATAGGGAATAGGTGTCAGGTTTTAGGTATTAGGTTTTAGGGATTAGGCGGCAGCGTTCAGATTCAGAATGGAAAAGTGATTGGGATTTTATGCATATTTTGTTGATCCATCAGGCTTTTGTTACCACCGGAGAGGCGGGAGGCACACGGCATATTGAGTTTGCCAAACGTTTGGCTGCCAAAGGACATAAGGTGACGATCATCACCAGCCCGGTCAGCTATCTCAGCGGTGAGCAGAAAAGTGACGTCAGCGGGCATTTTCTTTGGAAAAAAGAACAGTGGGCTGAAAATATCGAGATCCGTTACTGCTGGACCAGTTCCGGCATGCATAAGGGCTTTGTTCCCCGTGTGATCGCCTTTTTCTCTTTCATGTTTTCTTCGTTTTTCTGTGCGCTGAATGTGAAAAATGTTGATGTGGTCTGGGGAACTTCTCCAAACCTTTTTCAGGGCTGGACGGCCTGGCTTTCTGCACGCTGCAAACGGAAAAAGGTTTTGCTGGAGATCCGCGACCTGTGGCCGGAGTTTGCCATCGCCATGGGTGCCCTCACGAATCCGACCCTGATCCGCATGTCCCGCTGGCTGGAAAAGTTTCTTTATGTTCATGCGGACCACATCATTGTCAATTCGCCGGGTTTCATTCCTTACATCCGGGATATCTGCGGAAAAACGCCTGATCTTGTCCCGAACGGGGCTGATGAGGCGATGTTTGAAGGGGTGAGCGGGGATGCTTTCCGTGAAAAATATGGACTGCGGGATGATTTTGTCGTCATGTACAGCGGTGCGCATGGTCCGGCCAATGACCTGGAGACGGTGCTGAACGCTGCGGAGTTCCTGCGGGACCATAAAGGGATCCGCTTTGTGTTTGTGGGGTCGGGAAAGGATAAGCCGCGGCTGGAAGCACTGGCTGTGGAAAAGCGCCTGGACAATGTTCTTTTTGTTCCGGCTGTCCCGAAGGATAAGATCCCCGCGGTGATGGCCGCCGAGGATGCCGGACTGGCGATCCTCAAAAAGCTCGATATGTTCAAAACGACCTATCCGAACAAGGTCTTTGACATCATGGCATGCGGCGACCCGGTGCTCTGTCAAATCGACGGGGTGATCCGGGATGTGGTGGAAGAAAATCAAGCCGGGATCTTTGTTGAACCCGGTGATCCGAAGGCGCTGGCAGAGGCAGTCTTCCGTCTGGCAAATGAACCCGAAGGCTGCCGGGTAATGGGCGAAAACGGGCGGAAAGCGATCCGGGAGAAGTATGACAGGGACACGGCCGCGCAGAAACTGGAAGAGATTTTTGAGCGGTTAGTAGCTGGTTGATAGTTGTTAGTTGCTGGTTGCTGGTATTATATTCAGTACGGAGCACACGGAGACTGCTCTGCTGATGTCGCGGAGCCGACACAGCAGGGCTGTATCCCGTGATGCGTTACACGGTTCTGAACAGATAAGAATTAAGAATTAAAGGAGTGACGGAAGGTCAGGATCATTGCCTAAAACATATTACCCGGTACTTAAGAAAACGCTGATTTATTCGTTCTGAGTCAAAAGTGACCTGTTTTCGTTGACTCAGATTTGAGTCAACAGAACAGGTTGCATTGACTCGTTTGACGTGAAATCGGTATTAATCAGTGCTTCCTTAACATCTAACACCTAACACCTAAAACCTAAAACCTGACACCTAATATTTAAAATCTGACCGGCTGAAAGTGAGGAGAGAGATGTTTGATTATGAGAGAGCGATAACACGGACGCCCTGCGACAATTTTGCTGAAGGGCTGACCCATGGACTGCTGGGAAAACCGGATGTGAAGCTGGCTCAGGAGCAGCATAAACGCTATGTGGCTGCCCTGCGCAGCTGCGGCATCGAAGTGATCGTGCTGCCACCGGAAGATAAGTTTCCGGATTCCTGCTTTACGGAGGATGAAGTGATCGTCACCGACCGCATGGCGGTGATCCCCTCTTTCTGCCGCCCGCTTCGTCAGGGGGAAGAGTCCCTGATGCGTCCGGTCATCGAGACCTTTTACGGAGACCGGATCGAAGCGATCCGAAAGCCCGGTACATTGGAAGGCGGGGACATCTGCCGTGACGGAAATCATTTTTTTGTCGGCATATCCTCCCGCACGAATGAAGAAGGCGCACGTCAGTTTGCCGAAATCGTGGGACGGTACGGTTTCACCTGTGATTTTTGTGATATTCGAGGAATCAAGATCCTGCACCTGTCCACCGGGATGAGTTATATCGGTGACAATACCGTCATCTGCTGTCCGGCTTTCCGGGAGCTGCCGGCATATCGTGGTTATCGGGTTATCGTCACGGATGAAGCGGAATCCTATGCCGCTAACTGTGTCCGCATCAAAGATACGGTCATCATGCCGGAAGGATTCCCAAAAACCGAAAAACAGCTCCTTGATGCGGGCTTCAACGTTCTGCCCACACCCATGAGTGAGATAGAAAAGCAGGATGGCGGCCTCAGCTGCCTCTCTGTCCGCATGCCGAAAATACTTTAAACCGTTCAGGGCTCAGTGAACAATGGCGTTCCGTCGCCATTGTTCACTGAGCCCAAACTTTTTTAATCTTCCCTCTTGCTAAAATCTTAAAAAACATTATAATAGGGTATAAAGTGGTATAAAATCCCATGGATGGCCATTTTGTATCACTTTGCGCTGAGGAGAGAGATGTTTACCGGGATTTATGAGCATACCATTGACAAGAAAGGACGGACTTCCATGCCGGCCCGTTTTCGGAACGAGCTGGGTGGGGAAGCTTACCTTTCCGTGGGGATCGATAAAAACCTGGTGATCTATTCCACTGCTCATTTTAACGCCATGGCCGAAGAAATCGGCAAATTGAGCCTTGCTGACCCAACAGCCCGCATTTATCGCAGAAGAATGTTCAACAAAGCCGAGTACATCGAGATCGATGCCAACGGGCGCTTTGTGATCCCGCCCTTTTTGCGGGAGGAACTCTCTTCAGATGTGCTTGATAAAGTGGTTTTTGCCGGGTCCAATGATTATATTGAGATCTGGACCGCTGAAGGCTGGAAAAATGCTGAAGAAGAAGCATTTCACGATGAGGCGATGACGTCAAATTTTGCCATGCTGATGAATGCGCAGTGGAGCAGGGATGATTGATCCATCGCTGTACACGTCTCATATACCGGTGATGCTGGAAGACTGTATGCGCCTGATGGCCCCCGGGCCGGGCGGACAGTATGCCGACGGTACACTGGGAGCGGGCGGACACAGCGAAGCGATCCTGAAAGCTTCCTCTCCTGACGGAAAACTGATGTCATTTGATCTGGATCCTGCGGCGATCGACATTGCCCGGGAGCGGCTCGAACCATATGGAGACCGCGTCCGCATCATACAGGATTCTTATGTCAATCTTGGCTGCTATGCGGAAGAGAACAGTCTGGACGGGTTTATGGTCGATCTTGGCGTGTCTTCTATGCAGCTGGACCGGCGGGATCGTGGTTTTTCCTTTCTGCAGGATGGTCCGCTGGATATGCGTTTTTCACCGGACCAGAAGGTGACAGCCGCCGACCTGGTGAATGATCTTCCTGAAGAGGAATTGGCGCGGATCCTTTGGCTTTACGGGGAAGAACGGAAAAGCCGTCAGATCGCTGCGATGATCTGTGCGAAGCGGGAACGGAACAGGATCACTACCACCGCTCAGCTCCGGGATGTGATCCTCAGTGCGGCGGGAAACAGCCGGGAAAAGATCCATCCCGCTACTCGTTCATTTCAGGCGATCCGCATTGCCGTGAACGGGGAACTGGACGCGGTGGAAGCTGTGCTCCCGGCAGCTTTGAAAGCCCTGAAACCGGGCGGGCGGCTTCTGGTGATCTCCTTCCATTCGCTGGAAGACCGGATCGTGAAAAACTTTTTTAAAACGGAATCGAAGGACTGTCTTTGCCCGCCGGAACAGCCGGTCTGCACCTGCGGTCACAAAGCTGCTCTTCGTGAACTCACCCGTCATCCTGTCACGGCAGATGAGGAAGAGATCAGGCTGAACCCGCGGGCACGCAGCGCCAAACTGCGTGCCGCTGTGAAATTGTAAACATAAAGGAAATCGGATGAAGTCGAAAAATCAGTCAGCTTACAGACTGGCCCCCTGGCGCAAACAGATGAAACGTATCCTGACGATCCTGATGGGCACGTTCATCGCAGCCGGTGTGACGATGGTCTACCTTTCCATCTCCGAGCGGATGACGGATGTCAAGCTGAGGATCCAGCTGCTGCAGGAAGAGCGGGCCGACTATTCCCGCCAAATCGCGGACCTGACGACAGATGAAGGGATCCTGACTGCTTTTAAAGCGATGCAGCAGCGTGCCGAACAGGCGGGGTTTACAGACATTGATTTTACCGACGAAGATGAATTTGCCTATGTCATCGTCGATGGTTATACCGGTACCGGGATCAACACAGAGGCGCCTGTACAGGATGCACCTCGGACAGAATATGTTTCTCTGGTGAAGCCGGAATATACCCAGTCACTGCAGGAGTGGCTTTATAAACGGATAACGACCGGGATCGAAAGTTATGAAGTCTCAAATTGAATCTCGTTTTCGAGTGCTTTTAATCTTTTTCAGCTGTCTCTCCCTCTTGATGGTCTTGCGTATCGGCATGCTGATGATGGATGAATCGGCCATCCAGATGAAGCTGGAGACGGAAGAAGATTATGAATATATGACCGTTGAGGTGAGCTCTGAGCGGGGAAACATTTATGACCGGCAGGGCTATCTGCTGGCAGGGAACACGGTCAGCTATACGATCGCACTGAATTTGCAGCATGCCAACGGGCATGGTGATTTTATTGCTGATTACATTGCCCCCATCTTTGGCCTGGACCGTGAAACGGTCCGGAAATCTGCCGAAATTCCTTTCGAGCCCGGGGTCAGTGTGGAATGGACCCTTACGAATTATGCCACCAAGGAACAGATCGAACAGCTTAAAATCACCAAAAACACCCTGAACCGGACTTATCAGAATAAAAACGATAAACCGGAGGACCTGGACGCGGTGATCTATTATCCAAACATTCACCGCTATTATCCCAATGATGAGCTGGCGTTTAACATCGTCGGGTTCTTCCCTTATCGGAACCCGAACAGCCAGGCGGCTTATGGCATCGAGCAGTATTATGACGATATTCTGTCTGCCAAAACCATCTCTCATCGTTTTTCGCTGGACCCGAATGTTCCGGACCGGATCCCGGATATCCCGAACGGGGCGTCGATCGTGCTGACGATCGATCGGAAGATACAGGAATTGTGTGAAGACAGCATTAAACAGGCGGTGGAGATCAACGAAGCAAAAAGCGCTACGGTCGTGGTTGCCAATCCGAAAACCGGTGAAGTTCTGGCAATGGCGACTTATCCCAGTATCGACCTCAACCAGTATTGGGATTCCGCAACGGTATTCACCCGTGACAATAAGTTCAATCCCGCGGTCATGCAGCCATACGAACCGGGATCGGTGTTCAAGGTCCTGACGATGGCCATCGCTATCGATACCGGGGCTGTCAAGCCTTCCACGATTTTCAATGACACCGGAGTTTATACTGTGATGGGTACCGATATTATGAACTGGGACCGCGGCGCCTGGGGGCCGCAGTCGATGGTGGGATGTATGCAGCATTCTCTGAACACCTGTATGGCTTATATCACGGACCTTGTCGGTGCGGAAAAGTTTTATCAATATCTGGATGCTTTCGGGATCGGGAAACCGACGAACATCGAACTGGCGCAGGAAGATTATTACCCTGTCGCGAAACCGGGAAGCTCCATGTGGACGCAGATCAGCCTTTCCACGAATTCGTTCGGTCAGGGGCTCATGGCTACTCCGATCCAGATGGTTGCTGCCATCTCGGCACTGGCCAACGACGGGGTGATCATGCAGCCGCACATCGTCCGTGAGATCCGTTATAATGGTCAGGTGGAAAAGATCGTCCCGACGGAAATCGGCAGGCCGATCAGCGCCGAAACTGCCCGTACCGTCACCGAAATGCTGGCGACTTCCATCGAGATCGAAGCATCGGATGCTCAGGTGCGGAACATCCGTATCGCCGGGAAGACCGGTACTGGGGAAATCGCGGTGGAAGGTCTCGGTTATGTGCTGAATACGACCAATGCGTCCTTTGTTGGCTGGGGCCCGGCTGATGATCCGCAGTTCATCGCTTATGTCTGGGTTCAGGAACCTAAGCACAGTATTTGGGGCTCCGAGGTTTCCGCTCCGCTTTTCAGCGAGATTGTCGAAAACATTGCGCCGTATATGCGCCTGCCGGATGACCGAACAAGAAAATGCTTATATACCGATGTCTGCCCGACACAGGAACCGGAAGAAGATTATTACTATTATTACTGGTAGGGAGACAGAAAGGAATCGTTATGTTCCGATTGAGTGAGATGATCCGGGCACTTACCGGAAAAGAAATTCAGGGGGATGATTATCATTTCTGCGAGGCGGTGAGAGATTCGCACGAAGCCGCTGACGGGACTCTTTTTGTGGCAATCCCGGGTGAACGGACCGACGGACATAAATTCATCCCGGATGCGTTTGCCAATGGTGCCCGGGCTGCTTTGATCCAGGAAGATATTCCGGAGGGTTTCCGCGTCATTGATCTCCGCGGTGATGACGATGGGATCATTGAGCTGAAAGACTCGGAACCGGTTTGTTTTCGTGTAGATAACACAATTAATGCACTGCAAAAGATCGCCTCTTTCCATCGCACACAGCTGCCGCAGATGGAAGTGCTGGGTATCACCGGGAGTGTCGGGAAGACTTCTTCAAAGGAATTGATCTATGATGTGCTTTCCTGTCATTATCGAACGCTCAAAACAGCGGGGAACATGAACAATGAGATCGGCCTGCCGCTGACGATGCTCAAGGCTGATGAAAACACGGAACAGGCGGTTTTGGAAATGGGTTTTTATGTGCCGGGTGAGATCGATCAGCTTTGTCAAATCGCAGTTCCCTCTGTGGGGGTGATTACGAACGTCGGCATGGTGCACGCGTCACGGGCGGGATCAATGGAAGTGATTGCCCAGGGAAAAAGCGAGCTGGTGAAGGCTCTCCCTGCGGAGGGTACCGCCATCCTGAATTATGACGATCCCTATGTTCGTCCCATGGCTGAGGTCACGAAAGCGAAGGTATTTTATTACGGCACTGACCCGGCAGCAGATCTGTTTGTCAGTGATGTGGAAAGCCTGGGACTGGATGGCGTTCATTTTGTTTTGAATTATCACGGTGAGAGGCATGCTGCGAAGGTCCCGCTGATCGGGCGGCATTCCGCGCTGACCGCATTGCGGGCGGCCGCTGTCGGGCTGGTGAAAGGTCTCAGTTGGGATGAGATCCTGAGCGGGCTGGAGCATGGCAGGAACCAGATCCGAATGCGGATCACGAAAACCCTCCGCGGAGGTATGCTGATCGACGATTCGTATAACTCTTCTCCTGATGCCGCTGTTGCGGCTCTGAACCTGCTTTCGGAAATGAAAGGCAGGAAGGTCGCTGTGATGGGCGATATGCTGGAGCTGGGTCAGTATGAGAGGAAAGGTCATGAAGCTGTCGGCAGCCGGGCCGCTCAGACCTGCGATGTGCTGGTAGCGGTCGGTCCTCTTTCCCAATATATGTGTGAGGCGGCGATCGAAAAAGGCCTGGATCCCGGAAAGGTGTACCGGTTTAAAACCGCTGCAGATTCTGTTGCCTTTGTGAAAGAGCATTTCGGAAGTGAGAACGACGTAGTGCTGGTAAAGGGATCCCTGGGTATGAAGATGAAACAAATTGTGAACGCGCTGGAGGCAGAAGAATGAGATCAACGACAACAACTTTAGCGATTGCCGGTCTCAGTTTCCTGGTGACGGTCATTTGGGGACAACCGTTTCTGTACCTCTTACGTCGCCTGAAAATCGGCAAATTGATCCGTGCGGAAGGTCCGGAAGTGCAGTTTTCAAAGATGGGCACACCGACGATGGGCGGTTTTCTGTTCATTTTCCCGACCGTTCTGTTCAATGTGCTGCTGAATGCGGCAAACATGTTCGGGGTTCAGCTGATCGGACAGTCTTACCTTGTCCCGATGCTCTCGCTGGTGCTTTATTCGATCATCGGAGCCATTGACGACTGGGAGGGGATCCGCGGTTCCCGCAGGGGGCTGGGAATGAGCGCGAAGATGAAGTTCCTGCTTCAGGTGATTCTGGGCATTTTCTTCGCTTATGTCATCAAGGAGAAACTTGGCGTTTCGGATATGTTCTGGCCTAACTCTCCCTATCCGATCGAGTTCGGATTCTGGTTTTATCCGATCGCTGTATTCCTGATCGTGGGCATGTCGAATGCGGTCAACCTGACGGATGGAATGGATGGCCTGGCCGGTTTGATCAGCGCGACGGCCTTTGCCGCTTACGGCATTATCCTGCTTCAAGACGGCGAATTTTTCCTGAGCCGGTTTTGCTTTATTCTGGTCGGTTCTGTGTTTGGCTTCCTGTGGTTCAATGTGAACCCTGCCATGATGTTCATGGGAGACTGCGGTTCTCTGTCTCTGGGGGCAACGCTTGCGGTGATCGCGCTGATCTCCCGGCATTGGCTGGTTTTGCCCATCATTGCGATCATCCCGGTCAGTGAAACCATTTCGGTCATTCTTCAAGTCGCTTATTTCAAATTGACCCATGGAAAGCGCCTGTTTCGCATGGCGCCGATCCATCACCATTTTCAGGAAAAGGGATGGAGTGAAATGCAGGTCGTACAGCGCTTTTGGCTCATTGGCCTGCTGTTTGCGATGTTGGGCGTCGGACTGGCGGCGATGTAGGAGCGGAAGGCATGATTGAATTTAGAGACAAAACAGTGGTAGTGCTTGGTGCGGCCCGTCAGGGGCTGGCGCTTGCAAAGTATGCGGCAGCTCACGGCGCACATGTGATCATTACGGACAAACGTCCTTATGACCAGCTGGAGGCCGCCCGGGAATCGGTGGCCGATATCGCTCCGGAATGGGTTTGCGGGGATCATCCCCTGTCCCTTCTGGACCGGGCGGACATGCTTTGTGTGACAGCCGGGGCCGACCTGCGCATTCCCTTTTTGCGTACGGCAATGGAGCGGGGGATTCCCGTTTATAACGATGCGGCGATCTTTCTGCATGAGGTGAAAAATCCCATCATCGCCATCACCGGCTCTTCCGGAAAGACCACGACCACGACCCTGGTCGGCAGGATGGCAAAAGCTGCCGCAAAACCCGGACAAAATGTCTGGGTCGGCGGCAACATCGGTTATGCGCTGATGTCCTTTATTGATGAAATTCAGCCGGACGACCTTGTCGTCCTGGAGCTTTCCAGTTTCCAGCTGGAGCTGGTCAAAAACAGTCCGCATGTGGCAGCGATCCTGAACATTACCCCGAACCATCTGGATCGGCACGAGACGATGGAAAACTATACGGCTGCCAAGGTGAACATTCTTCGTTATCAGGATCCGGAGGATATTGCTGTGCTGTTCCGTGAAAATGAGATCACCTGGCAGCAGCGGGAGATTTTGAAAGGCGGACTGGTGAGCTTCGGGTTCGAAGAACTGGGTGAGGAACGATCCCGGGCTGTTTACCTGAAGGGTGACGAGATCGTTTATCGTGAGGACGGGGAAGAAACAGTCATTATGGGTACAGACCTGATCCTGCTGCGGGGCCGTCACAACGTCTGCAATGTCATGGCTGCCTGTGCCATTGCTGCCGCGGCCGGTTTCCCGGTGGAAGCGATGCGCGAGGGCGTTCAGAGCTTTACCGGGGTTTCGCATCGACTGCAATGGGTACGGAAATACCGTGGAGCAGACTGGTACAATGATTCGATCGCAACGGCTCCTGAGCGGACAATGGCGGCGCTTCACAGTTTTCATGAACCGCTGGTGCTGCTTTTGGGCGGGCGGGATAAAAAATTGCCGTGGGGTGAACTGGCTGAAGAGATCCAGCAGCGGGTGCACTGCGTGGTGCTGTTTGGTGAGGCTGCCGGGCTGATCGAAAATGCGCTGAAACAGGCACAGAAGCCGGATGGCCCGAAGGTCATCCGCTGTGAGCTGCTGGAAGATGCGGTTAAGGCTGCAGCCGAGAATTGCCGGGAAGGTGATGTTGTTTTGCTTTCCCCGGGCGGAACCAGCTATGATGCCTTTGTGAATTTTGAAGAAAGGGGCGACAGGTTTACGGAATGGGTGAAAGCACTGGAATAATCGGAAAAAGATTAAAAGTCAAAGGGGTTCGTGTTTCAACACAGCTGCTGATCGATGTCCCTTTGATCATCGCGATCGTTATGCTGCTGGTGTTCGGCCTGCTGATGCTTTATTCCGCAAGCTGGAACTATTCGCTGCAGGCTTACGATTCGGGTACTTATATTTTGTTCCGGCAGATCCGCTGGGTCTTTGTCGGTATTGCTGTGCTGGTGGCTGCGGCTTTGTTTGATTATCACAAGCTGCAGTATGTCACGATGTGGGGTATGCTGGGAATTCTTGGACTGCTGGTGATCATCCTTGTGGATGTGCGGAACATCGGGTCTACAACGGGATATACGCGAACGCTTACAGATGGGGGCTCGGTGCAGCCTTCGGAATTTGCGAAAGTAGCAGTGATTTTGTACCTGTCAACATATCTGGCAAGCCGGCGGGAGAACCTTTCCTCGTTTGCGAAAGGTACCTTCCCCGCGCTGATCGTCATCGGCCTTCCGACGCTTCTGGTCTTTCTGCAGCCTGACATCAGCGCCGCGCTGACCATCGCGGTGATTGGCGGTGTGATGCTGTATATCTCCGGCGGTAACATGAAGCATCTGGGCATTATCCTGTTCCTGCTGCTGGTTTTTGCGGTCGGCGGTTATTTCTTCTTCGATAAGGTGGGTACCCGTTTTGAGGAGTATTTTGCCGGGCTTGTGAACCCGACCGGGGCTTCCTACCACATCCGCAGGGCTTATAACGCGATCATCAATGGCGGCATCTTCGGGGTCGGCATCGGGAAGGGTACGGCGAAACTGACCGGTCTGCCCTTTGCCTGGACCGACAGTATCTTCGCGGTGATCCTGGAAGAAACCGGCCTTGTGGGCGGTGCGTTTGTGATCGGTCTTTATACCTGCATCCTGTGGCGCGGGTATGAAATCTTCAAAAAGGCTCCGGATTATATCGGGAAGATCCTGTCCGGCGGCATCACCCTTTGGGTCTTCATGGAAGCGGCGCTGAACATCTGCGTTATGCTCAACATCATGCCGTTTGCCGGCAACGCCTTGCCGCTCATCAGCCTGGGTGGTTCGAGTATGATTTGTACCATGGGATGTCTGGGTATCCTCCTGAACATTTCCCGTGTCTCTGCAATTGAAAACGCGAAAAAAGGAAGGAACGAACCTGATGCGATTATTAATATGCGCGGGGGGGACTGGGGGTGGCGTGTATCCCGCCCTGGCAGTTCTTCAGGCAGAGCAGAATAACGATATCGAAGTCCTCTGGGTCGGTTCTGACGACGGACTGGAAGCTGACCTGGTGAAACGGGCCGGGATCGAATTTAAGGGGATTCCTGCTGCCGGTCTGCACGGTGTGAGTGTGCTTTCCCTGCCGGGCCGGCTCCTGAAGCTGGCGAAGGGTTATTTTGCCGCGGGAAAAATCATCCGGGAGTTTAAACCGGATGTGATGTTTTTCACCGGCGGGTATGTGGGCTTTCCCGTTGCCATGGCAGGGCGGAAGGTCCCTTCGGTGCTTTTTGTCCCGGATATCGAACCGGGAATGGCGCTGAACTACCTGAGCAAAAGCGCCGATGTGATCACGGTGGTGTGCCGGGATTCGGTGAATTATTTCAAGGACCCGGAGAAAATCAAAATCACCGGTTATCCCACGCGGAAGGATATTCAGCAGTGGGAGAGGACGGACGCACTGAAGGTCTTCGGACTTTCTGATGACCTGCCGGTTTTGTTTGTATTTGGCGGCAGCAAAGGCGCCCGTTCGATCAACCAGGCTCTGCGGACCAATCTTTCTGCCCTTCTGCCCCGCTGTCAGATCATCCATGTCACCGGCAGCACCGACTGGGAGGATATGCAGCAGTTTTACAACGGACTCCCGGACGGGGCGAAGCGGAACTATAAGATCTTCCCTTACCTCCACGAAGAGATGGGCGCCGCATTTTCCGCGGCGGATCTGATCATTTCCCGTGCGGGGGCTTCCACATTGGGTGAATTTCCACTCTTCGGTGTGCCGGCGATCCTGGTGCCCTATCCCTATGCCTGGCGCTATCAGAAAGTGAACGCGGACTACCTTGTGTCGAAAAATGCGGCGCTGATGATCAAAGATGAGGACCTTTCGGGAAAGATGACAGAAACAGTGACGGATCTGCTCGATCATCCGGAAAAGCTTTCCGCCATGAAGACAGCGATGCAAGGGTTGGCTATGCCGGACGCCGCGCAGAACATTCTGGATATTTTAAAAGCAGCAGCGAAAAAAGAATTTTGAGTGAGGCGGGATGAAAAAACTGAGCGAAATGAAGATCCATATCATCGGCATTGGCGGCACCGGTATGGCACCGATCGCAATCGTTCTGCACGAGATGGGGGCGGACGTGAGCGGGTCTGACCGGGCTGAGTCGGTTTATACGCAGGACCTTCGTTCCCGCGGGATCCGGGTGAGTGTACCGCAGTGTGCGGGTAACATCAAAGAACCGGACCTGGTTTTCTATTCCTCAGCGATCCATGATGATAACCCGGAGCTTGCGGAAGCCAGAAAGCGTGGGATACAAACACTGAAACGCCGTGAATTTCTCGGTTTTATGCTCTCGGGACGAAAGACAGCGGCAATTGCCGGCTCACACGGAAAAAGTACGACCACTTCCATGCTGACCTGGGTGCTGACGCAGCTGGGCCTGGATCCGGGGTTTATCGTTGGCAGTTCCGTCAAAGATATGGGACGCAATGCCTCTGCCGGCAGCGGTGATTTTTTTGTTATTGAAGCCGATGAATATGACAACATGTTCCTGGGTTTGGACCCCTATGCGGCAGCGTTGACGAAGGTGGAATATGATCATCCGGATTGTTTCCCGACGCCCGAAATCTATATGCAGGCTTTTCAGAATTTCCTGAACAGGACACGTCCGGACGGCTTTGTCCTGTTGAATGCCGACGATCCGAATCAGGCATCGCTTTCCGCCCCGGAAGGACGGAGCGTTTATTCTTACGGCATTGATTCGGATGCGGATTTCAAAGCTTTGGATCCGGAGCTCTCTGCGAACGGCTGCTATAATTTCTGCTTTGATGACGGAAAGCGCCGGGTCCCGGTCAGTCTCAGTATTCCCGGAAAGCACAATGTCTATAATGCTTTGCTCGTGCTGAGTTTCTGCGCCGTGAACGGGTTTGATTTGGAAAATGCGGCTGAAGCGCTTTCTTCCTTCCATGGGATCGGCCGCCGTTTTGAACAGGTGGGCGAGTGGAACGGGATCCGTTTTATTGACGATTATGCCCATCATCCGACCGAAATCAAGGCTACCCTGAAAGCTGCCCGGGATTATTTCCCGGGACAACGCATTCGCGCGATCTGGCAGCCGCATACCTACAGCCGGACGAAGAGCCTGCTGAAGGATTTTGCGGCGTCTTTTGCGGACGCTGACGAGGTTATCATTACCGATATCTTCGCGGCCCGGGAAAGCTATACGGATTTCGGCATTGAGGACGTGATGCGGGCGGTGAGCCATCCCTGCGCCAAACACCTTGCTGCCAATCAGGATGTGACGGACTATCTTGCGTCCAGTCTGCAGCCGGGTGACGTGGTGATCACCCTTTCTGCCGGAGATGCGAATCAGATCTCGCCGATGACGCTGGAGGCGCTGAAACATGCGTGAGCTTTCCCCGTCTCTCTTTTCTCCTTATGAGAGGGCTTTCCTGAGCGGAGAACCGCTGAGCCGTTATGCCTTTTCCCTGTGCGGCGGTCCGTGCGCCGGGCTGCTCCGTATCGAAAACGGAATAATGCTGAGAGAGCTGGTTGAACGCTGTGTCGACCGGAAGCTCCCTTACCGGGTTTTCGGTGGAATGACTAACGTGCTGGTGAGTGATGACGGGTTTGATGGCGTGATTTTGCTGAACCGGAGGGGCGGTGTTTCCCATTCGGAAGATGAAAGCGGGAAAGTTATACTGCGGGCTGATTCGGGAACGGGAATGGCGGCTGTGGTGCGATACTGCTGTGAAAACGGCATCCGTGGCTTTGAATGGGCAGCCGGACTGCCGGGTACGGTGGGCGGTGCGGTCTATGGCAATGCCGGTGTCTTTGGCTCGGATATCTCACAGAGTTATCTGACCGGAACCGCAGTAGACCGGGACGGCAGCGTGATGCAAATGACGACGGCTGAGATGGGCTTTTCTTACCGCTCGAGCGTTTTGAAGCGGGAAGCGGAAAGTCCGGTTTTGCTGGATGCCGTCTTTCAATTGAGCAAGGGCTTAAAAGAGGCGGTCAGCGCAAAATGTGAGGAGCACAGGGCTGCCCGGAAAGCTTCCCAGCCTGTCAATGCGCATAGTCTTGGCTCTGTCTTCAAGAATCCGCCGAATGAGTCAGCGGGGAAGCTGATCCAGGCTGCCGGGCTGAAAGGTTTTTCCATCGGGAAAGCCACCGTGAGCATGAAACATGCAAATTTCATCACGACAGAGGCCGGGGTGAAGGCTGCCGATTACCGCCGGTTGGTGTTACATGTTCAAAAAACTGTTTTTGAGTTGTTCGGGATCCTGCTGGAGCCGGAAATTGAAATGCTGGGGTTTGACGCAAAATGACGGAAAGTAACAGCCAACCTGAAAATGAACGCCTGCGTAAGCTGCGTGAGCGGAGACAGGAACGGGAAGCTCCGAAGGTCCCGGAACCGGTCCGGCTGCAGACGCTTTATACTCAGACACAGGAGACCGAAGCGGACCGGGAGCGGAAGCTCAGAAGCCGTCAGAATGCCGGCGCCCGCTGGTTTTCGGGAATTTTGGCGCTCATATTCGGAGCTCTGACTGCCGGTTATTCCTTCCTGCCGCAATTCCGTTTCAGTGATATTGTGATCACGGGGATGGATAAAATAAACAAAAACGAGATCGTTTACTTTACCGGAGCTGTCGGAAAGCCTGTTTTTGGCGTGAATCCGGATCAGGTCCGTTCCACGCTGCTGCAGCGTTATCAGGACATTTATGATGCCGTGGTGACGATCGATTTCCCGGCAGAAATGCGGATCGAGCTGACGGAGCGGGTGCCGGTGGTGGAGTGGGATTTCGGCGGCAGCCGTTTCTGGATCGATAAGGACGGTATGGTGCTGAATGAGAGCCGTTCCCAGGAGGAAACCATTCATGTATACGCGGATGCTTACCCCGGTTCCCTTTCCCAGGAGGATCGGAACGTGCCGCTGTACTTCAGTAAGGACGTTTTGAAGACCATCGTCACCATGGGCAGCCATGTCCCTGAGGGCAAACCGCTGATCTATACCTATAAGCACGGTTTCGGCTGGGACACGGATGAGGGCTGGCGGATCTTCTTCGGGAAGACGGATTCGGATATGGATGAGAAATTAAGGATGCAGAAAAGTCTGACAAAGTATTTTCAGGAAAACGAGATCGAACCGATCCTTGTCAGTCTGGAGTTTAAGGATGCTCCTTATTATCGCTTTGTGGAGAATTGACTATGGAAAAAGATGCGATTATCACTGCTATTGATGTCGGAACGACAAAGGTCTGTACGCTGACCGCACAGGTCGAAGATGATCAAACTGTACGTATCCTGGGTGTTGGCATTGAACCTACGCAGGGCATCCGCAAAGGGATGGTGATCGACATCCCATTGGCTGCGAACTCGATTGCTTCGTCCATCAAGAAGGCAGAACGCGCCTCCGGTCTCCAGATCGACAACGCGGTCGTGAGTGTTGCCGGATCTCACATTTCCTCTGTCAACAACAAGGCTACGGTGGGCATCGTGGGCGGTGTGATCAGCAAGGAGGATGTGGCCCGGGTCCTGGAATCCGTGAAAGCGATCTCCATTCCCAGCGGCCGCACGATCATCCATACGGTTCAGCGGACCTTCAGCGTGGATGGCATTGAAGGGATCCGTTCTCCGAAGGGCATGTATGGTTCGCGCCTGGATGTAGAGGCTCATATCATCACGGCTTCTGAATCTTCCATTGAAAACCTGCGTCAGTGCATTATGACCGCTGAAGTGGACGTGAGCCAGTTTGTGCTCAATTCCCTCGCGGACGCTTCTGTGCTGCTGACAGATATCGAAAAACAGATGGGCGTGATCGTCTGCGATATCGGCGGGGGAACTACGGACCTGGCGCTGTTCATCAATAACGATGTCTGGCATACCAATGTGATCTCCGTCGGCGGCAACCACATCACGGCTGATATCGCTCAGGCTTTCCATCTGCCTGCACAGCAGGCTGAGGAAGTGAAGAAAATGCACGGATGCGCATTGCCGAAATATGTGGATGATGAGGAATATTTCTACTGCCGCACTTTCGGCAAGGATGAAGCCGCCAAATTCAGCCGCAAGCAGCTGGCCGAGGTCATCAACATGCGCGCGGAGGAAATGTTCCAGCTGGTGCTGCAGGAGATCAAGCGTTCGGGCTATGACAATCTGCTTCCGGCCGGGATGGTGCTGACCGGCGGTACTTCTTTGCTGCCGGGTATTGACAAGCTGGGCTCGGATATTCTCGGCATGCCGGTGCGCATCGCGAAGCCGGAACGCATGACGGGCATGATCGATCAGCTGAACAGTCCGGCCTATTCCACGGCTGTCGGGCTGCTTTATTGGAGCATGCTGGTCCAGGAGAGTTCACCGGATGACGCAGGGAAGGGCGGCAACACGATCGTGAAACCGGCGGACCGGGTCAAGCGCTTCTTCCGCATGCTGCTGCCATGAGTTGATGGGGACTGTACCCATTGATGCGTTAAATTATCAGTAATTTCAGAATCAGTACTTTTTTTGGGAGGTCTGAGAAAATTTTAAGGTAGAATAAAAACCGTTTTTGTTGAGGAAATCTTAAATATTTAAGATATAACAAAATCCTTTATTAATTTGCTAATCTTAAATTTTTAAGGTAAAATAGTTGCATTGGTTAGATAAATAGGAGAGAGATATGGAAAACTTTGGAGAGAGTGGTGCCCGTATCAAAGTCATTGGAGTCGGCGGGGCCGGCTGCAATGCTGTCAATCGCATGATCGATGAAGGCATGCAAGGCCTTGAATTCATCGCTGTAAACACAGATTCCCAGGCGTTGATCGCCTCAAAAGCCGGGACTCGCGTACGGATCGGAGAGAAGTCCACACGCGGTCTGGGCGCAGGCGGCAACCCTGAAGTTGGCCGTACCGCTGCGGAAGAATCCCGTGACGAGATCCGTGAAGCGCTGAACGGCGCTGACATGGTGTTCATCACAGCCGGTATGGGCGGCGGCACCGGGACAGGCGCTGCTCCGATCGTGGCGGAAATCTGCCGTGAGATCGGTGCGCTGACCATCGGTGTGGTGACAAAACCCTTCAGTTTTGAGGGGCCCCGCCGCATGAAGTCGGCCATGTCCGGGATCGACAATCTCAAACAAAACGCTGATACACTGATCGTTATCCCGAATGACCGCCTGCTGCAGATCGTTGACAAGAAGGTGACGATGAAAGCTGCCTTCAGCCAGGCTGACGATGTGCTGCGCCAGGGTATTCAGGGTATTTCCGAACTGATCACCATCCCGGGCCTCATCAACCTGGACTTCGCGGATGTCCGCTCCATCATGTCCGAAGGCGGAGCTGCCCTGATGGCTATCGGTATCGGTGAAGGTGAAGACCGTGCCCGCAAGGCTGCCGAAAAGGCCATCAACAACGATTTGCTCGATGTTGCCATCACCGGCGCCCGCGGTATCCTGTTCAACGTCACCGGTGGTGAGGACATGACCCTTTATGAGGTCAATGAGGCCGCTGCCATCATCCGTGAATCCGCTGATAAGGATGTCAACCTCATCTTCGGCGCTGTCATTGATCCGTCCATGCAGGATCAGATCCGTATCACGGTGGTTGCCACCGGTTATCCGGAAGCGGATGCTTATGTCGGCAACCAGCCGACCATCGCCCAGGTCACTCCGGCCCGTCCGGTTCCTGCCCGCAATATCTACCAGCGTGAACCGGTTGAGTCGATCGTCCGCCCGGTTTCCGAGAGCAGCGATTCTGTGCTGCCCGGGTTCCTGAACCGCCAGAAGAAAGAAAAGCTGGACGTCCCGCCGTTTTTGAAAATGAAGGCAAGAGATTAACGAGAATTCCCTTACAGAATCAAAAATCAATTTTCGAAATCTCTCTATAAAACAACAGCCGCTTTTGGTTGAAGGCGGCTGTTTATTTTATTCGCAGAATAGTTACAATTATTGTTTTATTGTTGTAAATTCTTATAATAATACCAAAAAAACATTGTAGTGGTTGGCATATATATTCTCTTGTGTATAGTCTGTTTCCGGGGGGAATAAGCCGTTTGATCGCTGTGATTGTGTTAAAAAATCAAAATTTGTTCAGCCCGGACGATATCTTTTGTGATTTGTTCTTTGAGTGCGTCTGCCGAGTCAAAGCGCTTCTCCTCACGCAGCATTTCAACGAATTCCAGCTTCGCGGTCTCACCGTAAAAATCTCCCCCCGCATCCAGCAGGAAAGATTCGACGACGATCCCCTTGCGCTCCAGACCGAAGGTGGGACGCACGCCTACATTGGTCACAGCGGCGTATCGCACGCCATCAATGACGGCATGTACCGCATAAACGCCGTTGGGCAGGATCAGTTTACCCTGCGGGATCTTCACATTCAGTGTGGGAAAACCGAGCTTCCGGCCGCGGGCATTCCCATGGATGATGGGACCGGAGAAGAAAAACGAATAACCCAGCAGCCTGTCAGCAGCGGAAACCTTTCCTTCGTGCAGCAGTGCACGGATTCGGGTTGATGAGATCACATCCCCGTCCAGCACATCCTTCCCGATCACTTCGGTGGTGAAGCCGAGTTTTTCACCGAGAGACGTCAGCACTTCGGCATTCCCTTCGCGGTTTTTCCCGAGACTGAAATCCGTGCCCATGAACAGGCGCACGGTGTGAAGTCTTTCCGTCATCGCGCTCAGAAATTCTTCGGGGGAAAGGTTCATGAGCTGATCCGTAAAGGGCAAAACGATAGCCCGGTCGATTCCAAGCTCATAAAGCCTTTGGTCCTGCTCTTCCCGCAGCAGCAGCCGTTCATCAGCGCCGAGCCTGCCGAAGAACTGTGCAGGCAGCGGATCAAACAGAATGGCAGCGGAACGCAGCCCGTTTTCCCGGGCATAGCGGACAGTGCTGCCGAGAATATGGCAATGTCCCCGGTGCAGTCCGTCAAAGGCGCCGATCGCCGCGGCTGACTGGCTATTCAGCGGTTCTCCGAATAGATGCAGCAGGTCACGCTTCATTGGTAAAAAACTTTTTTGGGTTTCCATTCCATGGTTTCCGGAACAAATTCCAGCAGCGCGATCAGTTCACCCTGTTCGGAGACAGCCTTGCCGGGCGTCTCATGCTCTCCGGGGTCTGCGGGGATCCGGCGTCCGTGGAGAATGCTGGTCTCTGTTTCCATGTCCAGCATCACCTCTTCATAATCTCCCAGGGCATCGGCAGCGGGGATCAGGTATTGGTACCAGGTGCCGTCCTCAAAGGACTTTTGAAGGTCGGAAAGCGGAACCGCATCCCGGAGGGAAAAGTTCCCGCTGCGTGTTCGTTTGAGCCCGTAAAGATAGGCTCCGCAGCCCAGCTTTTCCCCCAGGTCATGGGCAAGGGAACGCACATAGGTGCCGGAAGAACAGACGATGTCGGCAATCAGCTCCGGTGCCGCGTATTCGATGAAGTCAAAGGAATAAATGGTGACCTTGCGTCCTTCGAGCTTGACCTCCTGACCTTTTCGGGCCAGTTCATAGGCCTTTTTCCCATGGATCTTGATGGCGCTGTAGGCCGGCGGGATCTGGACGATCTCACCGGTGAATTCAGTCATGGCATCAATGATCTTTTCCTCATCCTGAGGGATCTCCCGGCCGGTCTGTACCACATTGCCGTCACCGTCGTAGGTGTCGGAAACGGAGCCGAAACGGATCACTGCCTCGTATCCTTTTTTATCGCAGACCAGGTATTCACTGAGCCGAACCGCAGGGCCGATCAGGACCACCAGAACGCCGGATGCTCGCGGGTCCAGTGTGCCGGTGTGACCGATGCGGCGGAAGCCGGTCCCTTTGCGGAGGATGGCCACCACGTCGTGGGAGGTCATCCCCGAAGGTTTGTCTACCACCAGAATTCCTGATATGGCGCTTTTCAGCTTTCGGCTGTCTTCATCTTTCATTTATCACTCCGTTTTGGTTGCTGGTTTCTGGTTGCTGGTTTCTGGTTGCTGGTTTCTGGTTGCTGGTTTCTGGTTGCTGGTTTCTGGTTGCTGGTTACTTGATAGGAAAATTTACAACTAACAACCAGCAACTAACAACTGATAACCAGTAACTAACAACTGATAACCAGTAACTAACAACTGACAACCAGTAACTAACAACTGATAACCAGCAACTGATAACCAGCAACTACTTAAACAACATCTTCTTCGTCTTTTCCAGCACGACCGGAATCAGCTCATCAATGGTTTTTTCTTTGATCGTTGCTCCGGAGGCCGCTTTGTGACCTCCGCCGCCAAAGGCGAGCGCCACATCTGCAACATTATAACCGGGCAAAGCACGCCAGGAGATCTTGGTATAGCCATCATTGGTCTCGGTGAAGAGCACGGATACCTTGATCCCTTCCGTGTTCACCATATAACTGACAAATTCCGGATCTTCGTCGCTTTCGTAACCGATGGCTTCCCGATCCTTTTTCCGGATCACGGTCCACATCAGTTCTCCGTCCATATACAGGTTGTTCATGGCGGTTTTCCAATATGCCATTTCTGCCGCGGTATGCTGCTTGTAGGCCTCATAACAGATCCAGTAGATGTCTGCTCCGTTATCGACCAGATCGGCAGCCGAACGCAGGCTTTCCGTGTTGACGTTGGTATTGGAAAAGGAATTGGTGTCCGTGATGATGCCGCAAAGCAGCGCGGAGCTCACCCGTTTGCTGAGTTTCAGCCCAAGCTGCGGCATGATTTTCGTCAGGACCACACAGGCGGCAGGGCTCTCCGCTTCGATGTAGTTCAGCCTGGCAAATCCCTGGTTGGAAATGTGGTGATCGATGCAGATGTCAGGCTGCTGTCCGGGATGTGTCAGGAAGTAATCCCCTCCCCGGTCGATCGAGCTGATGTCGGGGAGAATAAAGCAGTCAGCACCCTTTGGTTCTCTGACAAAGGGATCCTTCCCGTCAGCGGTGTATTGGAACAGGAACTGAAAGTGTTCAGGGATCGGATCCACGGAAATGTATTGGACGGTTTTCCCCGCATCTTCCAGCGCCCAGCCCAGAGCCAGAACGGAACCTACAGAGTCTCCGTCCGGGCGGATGTGTGCAAAAATCGCTATGTTTCGCGCCTCTTCGATCCGTTTTCGGATCAGTTGAAGGTCATCCCGCAGCATCAGGCCTCCTCTTCTGTTTGGGCTTCTTCTGTTTTTTCGTCTGAGCTTTCAGTGTCTGATGTGGCTGCCGCCTTCGCGGCCTCCTCTTCATGCAGCTGTTTGATCAGATATTCGATCCGGTCTGCATTCTCCGGTGTGGGATCCCAGTAAAAGCGCAGACGCGGGAAGGTCCGCAGTTCGATGCCGGCTGCCAGCTGACTGCGCAGAAAGCCGGAAGCGCTCTCCAGCCCGGCGAGGATCTCTTTGCTCCGTTCACGCCCTTCGATGGCGGAAACATAGATGTTGGCGTAGTACAATTCCCGGTCTACGTTGACATCTGTCACCATCACACCGGAAAGGCGGGGATCTTCCACTTCATAAATGAGCAGCTCGGACAGGTCGTCCTTGATCCGGTCCGCAATTTTTTTCAATCTGATTGGTGAAGGCATGATTCCTCCATATTTGACTGCGGAAGCCGCATCCGCGGCCTCCATGTCTAAAGTCTAAAGTCTAAAGTCTAAAGTCCAAAGTCTTCTCAAATCACGACCCAAATCGTTCGACGGTGAAGGTTTCCAGAATGTCGCCCACCTCGAAGTCCTCGAATCCCTTGACGGCGATGCCACATTCCAGGCCGGTCTTGACTTCCTTCACGTCATCCTTTTCATGACGCAGGGAAGAAATCTCGCTCTTGTGGATCTCTTCTCCGTTGCGGAGCACCTTGACCCGGCTGCCCTTCTTGATCTCGCCTTCCAGCACACGGCTGCCGGCGATTACACCGAGCTTGGAGATCTTGAACATGGCGCGGACTTCCGCTTTCCCGGTGCTGATCTCCTGGAATTCAGGCTCCAGCATACCTTTGAGTGCTTTCTCGATATCTTCTGTCAGACGGTAGATGATGTTGTAACAGCGGATGGAGACACCCTCGTCTTCAGCCTTCTTTTTGGCTACCGGATCCGGCTGGACGTTGAAGCCGATCACAATGCCGCGGGAGGCCGCCGCCAGCATCACATCGTTTTCGCTGATGGCGCCGGCTTCGGAGTGAAGGACCTTGACTTTGATCTCGCCTTCCTTGCTGAGACTGTTCAATTCAGTCACGATCGGTTCGATGGAACCGGTCACGTCAGTCTTCAGCACCAGGCAAAGCTCTTTCATTTCCCCTTCCTGTGCCCGTTTGAACAGGTCTTCGAGGGTGAACTTGTCTTTTGTCTTGTTGGCAGCCGCTTCCGCCTTGCGGGTCTCCACGATGGTGCGGGCTTCCTTTTCGGAAGCGCAGACCTGGAAGATGTCACCGGCGGCCGGTACTTCGGTCAGCCCCATGATCTGGACCGGGGTGGAAGGTCCGGCTTTGTGGATCTTGCGGCCTTTGTAGTCGAACATGGCGCGGATCTTGCCGTGGGCATTCCCCGCCAGGACCACATTGCCCATTTCCAGTGTGCCGTTTTGCACCAAAAGGGTCGCCAAAACGCCCTTGGAGCGGTCGACTTTGGCTTCGATCACGGTGCCGAAAACCTTGCCTTTGGGATTCGCTTCGATCTTCATGGAATCCGCGGTCAGGAGCACCGCTTCCATCAGGTCTTCGATCCCCTGACGCTGTTTGGCGGAAACCGGCACGACCATGGTATCACCGTCCCATTCATCCGGGATCAGTCCGTGGTCGGCAAGCTGTTTCATGACCAGGTCCGGGTTGGCATCGGAGCGGTCGATCTTGTTCATGGCAACGACGATCGGCACCCGGGCAGCTTTTGCGTGAGCGATGGCTTCCTTGGTTTGCGGCATCACACCGTCATTGGCAGCCACCACCAAAATCACGATGTCGGCGCCCTGTGCACCGCGGGCGCGCATGGCGCTGAAGGCGGCATGCCCCGGGGTATCGAGAAAGGTGATGGTTTTGCCTTTGTGTTCCACCTGGTAGGCGCCGATGTGCTGGGTGATCCCGCCGGCTTCACCGGCAGTTACGTTACTGTTCCGGATCGCATCCAGCAGGGAGGTTTTCCCGTGATCCACATGGCCGAGGATCGTCACGACAGGAGGACGCTGGGTCAGACTGCGCGGGTCTTCCTTGTCGATGATCTGCCTCCAGAGAGGTACCTCTCCGTTATCCTTTTCGATCTCCTCCTCTTCCTGCTTTTCCGGTATGGCTTCAAAACCGATCTCGCTGGCAACGATCGCGGCGGTATCAAAGTCGATGGACTGGTTGATGTTTGCCATGACGCCGTTCATCATGAGGATCTTGATGACCTGAATACTGGTTGCGCCCAGCAGCTTGGCCAGGTCGCGCACCGTTATCGAAAAAGGTATTTCAATTTTCTTCGCAGCACCCATTACGTTTCTCTCCTTTCCAATAATTTGATACGGGATAATAAGTCCCCTATGACTCAATTTTAAGCCGCCGGGGACAGTCCCTCGCTGTGTTTTTGCAGCGCTTCCATCTCCTGCTGGCTGATCTCGGTTTTCAGCGCACGGTCCAGTGCCCCGCGCTTCAATGCCTTTTCCCAGCATTCTTTTGTGTCATGCAGGTAAGCCCCGCGGCCGGGCATACGCCCGGTCGGGTCGATGCATACGCCATCCGGTGACTTGACCACGCGGATCAGCGTCTTTTTTTCGTTGACTTCCCGGCATGCTACACAAGTTCGCTGCGGGATGTGTTTCTTCGGCTTGTTTTCCGCTTTTGTCATTTTCTTCCTGTTTTTTTCAGTCAGCAAGTGAGGGATAGTGGCGGCATTCACAGGCTGCTATCTCCTATACCCTGAAACCTGAAACCTAAAACCTAAAACCTGTTTACCAACCCCAGTCGTCGTCACCGCGTTTGTGCTTGCGGCGGACGGTGGTGGAGTCGCTGTCGGGATCGTATTCGATCTCGATACCCTTCTTCTTTTTCTTCTTCTTGGAGGGCTTGCTGTAGCCCGGATCCAATTTGAGCTCGTCCTCTTCATCATAGTCGGACATCTTCATCAGGCCGCTGGAGACGGAGTTGAAAATGTCTTCCATAGAGAGTTCCTGGTCTTCCGGGATGTCAAACACCGGAGTTTCCTCGACCGCTTCCGGTTCGGGTTCGGCGGCCGGTTCCGGCTCGATCACAGGTTCATCGACAACAGGCTCTTCGATCGGTTCCGGTTCGGGTTCCACGATCGGTTCAGGTTCAGCGATCGGTTCCGGTTCACTTTCGGTGACCTTGTGTTTTCCGACGAAGGTCACGATGCGGGTCAGGTCGTTCATGTCATCCGGTGTGACGCCGCGCAGCTTGAACATGGCGTCCGGATCGTTCTTCATCACGTTATAGATGTCATCGAAGGTCTTGTAATCGTGGGTTTCCAGGATCTCACAGACGTAATTCGGCAGGCCGCTTTCTTTGACAGGCAGCGCTTCGATTTCAGCCTGGGTCAGACCGCGTTTGCCGATCATCTTCAGCATATCGGTGACGGTGAAGCGGACCTTGGCGGTCTTGCGTTTTTCAACCCGGTCAACAAAGCCGTTGAGCACTTCGATCTCTTCAGCCAGAATCGCACGGCCATCTGTTTTCTTTGCCAGGATGCCGCGGACTTTTTCGATCACCTCTTCTTCGCCCTTGAAGAGTTCTGCAATGGTGATGGCGATGGGTTCACCGGAATTCTCGTGTGTCAGCACCACATCCTCACCCTGTTCATAGGTGTGGACCAGTTCGGAGGCAGCTTCCACAACGGACTTGATGTCGATGCGCCAGCCGGTCAGGCGGGCTGCCAGACGAGCGTTCTGCCCTTCGCGGCCGATGGCCAGAGAGAGCTGATCTTCCGGGACGATCACGGTGGCGGAGTTGCCTTCGCCCAGGTAAACGCCCACGACACGGGCGGGACTGATGGCTTTGGATATGTAAATGACGGGGTCCGGGTTCCATTCGATCACATCGATCTTTTCATCATGCAGTTCGCGGACGATGGCCTGAATACGGACACCCCGCTGACCGACACAGGCACCAACAGGGTCAATGCCCTGCTGTGTGGCGGAAACGGCGATCTTGGCGCGTTCGCCGGGTTCACGGGTGATGGAGCGAATTTCAACGATCCCATGGAAAATTTCCGGCACTTCATTTTCGAGCAGACGGCGCAGGAAATCCTTGTGTGTGCGGGAAAGAATGATCTGCGGGTTGCGGGGATTGTCTTTCACTTCGACCACCAGCGCACGGACACGGTCATGCATGTGGAAGCGTTCGCCCCGGATCATGTTGTTCTGCTGCAGGACACCTTCAGCCTTTTTGTCCAAGCCGATGGTGTAGCCTTCCCGGTTGATGGCCTGAACGATGCCGCTCACGATCTCACCGATCTGCTTTTCAAAATGTGCCATCTGGTCGCTGCGTTCGGCATCGCGGATGCGCTGCTGGATCACCTGACGGGCGGTCTGTGCCGCTACACGGCCGAAATCCTTTGGAGTGGATTCCACGATCACCATGTCGCCCAGTTCACAGTTCGGGTCAACCTTGCGTGCGTCTTCCAGCAGAACTTCCGTGCGGTTGTCGTAAACCGAGTCCACTACTTCTTTTTCCGCGTAAATGACAAATTTCCCGCTTTCCGGGTCCAGTTTTGCCTCGACATGCTGTGCTGCGGAAGCGGTGACAGCCTTCCGGTAGGCGGAAACCATGGCGGATTCCAGTGCCTGAATGATCACATCACGGGGCAGTTGTTTTTCCTCCAACACCTCGTTGAAGGCCAGGACAAATTCGCTCTTCATCCTTTTTTCAATCTCCTGATTTTTCATGTCCGCAGCGCCCTTGCCGCGGTTTTCCGGTGCGGTCCGCACCGTTTTGTACTCTAATTATAAACCAGTTTCGGTTTCCTGTTGTGAGATGCCGGCACTCGGCAGCTCTTTATAAACACAGGAGTGGGGCCGCCCCCACTCCTTCGGATAACCAAAGTAAGTTGTTGTATCTCATGGATACAAATTGATTTTAACACGATTCTTTTTTTTTCGCAAAACAGTGTGACAAATGTGTCAAAGGGGTCAAACACCGCTGACTCGGCGCACACTGCGCACAACGGGGACGGTTATCCTGCTGCCGCTTCGCCGGCACAGGAGAACTGTCACCTTGTGCGCTTTTATTTGCCATTGACCGCACATGTAGACGGTTCCTGCTTGTCGGCAAAGCGACATCGCAG
>CAYWKZ010000008.1:0-40054 GCA_964459115.1 uncultured Leptolinea sp.
AAGCTCAAACCATCCGGCGGGAAAAATTCGAGCAGCTGATGGAACGGTTCCATAAATTGAAAGATCCGGAGCCGGAGGTCCCGGCCCGGCATCCGGTGACAGGTCCCCGCTCCGGTCCCTCCGATGAGACCCGGAAAAAACTGCGGGAAAAACGGAAGAAAAGGAAATAGGTATCAGGTATCAGGCATCAGGTGTCAGGCATCAGGCATCAGGTATCAGGTATCAGAATATAAGAAACAGCCGAAATCCCGGAAGATTTCGGCTGTCTGAATTTAAAGGGGGACGGGTCCCGCAGGGGCCTGTACCCCGGGGAACTCGACCCTAAAGATCAATCATGTTCGTTCAGCCACGCTTTCAGCAGTGCGGCATAGCGGGGACGATCTTCCACATAGCAGGAATGACGGCAGGTGCGGAACAGCTCCCAGCGGGCGTTCGGAATGCGGTCGAACATGGTCTTGGCGATATAAGGCGTGCTCAGGTCATTGCCGCCGCTGATGATCAGCGCCGGTTCGCGGATCTCACGCAGCTGATCCGTGATGTCGAAATCCTTGAGTGTTCCCAGCGGGGTGAATTCATTCGGTCCCCAGCCGACCGTGTAGGCTTCTTTGCCGGAGCGTTTTTCACGGGTCAGGCATTCCGGATCGTTTTCACCATAGGGCCCGTTACAATGCCGCAGCATGTATTCATCCTCAGCGGCTCTGGCTTCGGGAGCATCATAGTCGCCGGTCTCTGCGGCGGTGCGGATGGCTTCCTGCATTTCCTCCGGCAATTCCTTGATCATGCGGGCCTGTTCGATCCCCCAGAGCTGTGAAGAGGGCAGTGTCGAGGAAAGAATTAGGCTTTTGATGCCGTCATGAGCGTAGTTGCAGACATATTCCAGCGTCAGCATCCCGCCCCAGGACTGTCCCAGCAAATGGATCTCGGGAAGGTTCAGCGCCTCCCGGAGGGTGATGAGCTCCTGCACCCAGGTCTCCCGTGTCCAGAGCTCCGGGTGCCCGTCGAGGTAGGAGTTGCCGCAGCCGATCTGGTCGTACATGATGAATTGACGGCTGTCTTCCTCTGCGAGGAAGTCCAGCACCTCAAAGCTGTTGTGGGTCGAGCCCGGTCCGCCGTGAAGCAGCAGCAGCGGCGCCTTCTTCGGGTTCGCCTCACCTACGATGCGGTAATAAGTCCGGTACCCCATAAAAGGGATATATCCTTCGGTGATCTTCATCTTCCTTATTTCCTGTCAAAAATCTGTATGGGTAACGATCCAGTTCAAAATATCCTCATAGCCTTTTTGTTTATTGGCTGTTTGTATGAACAGGTTTGATAATTCTGTTTGAGTGGTTTCGATCATGATTTCATTTAAGTGTAAAAAAACCAACATTGCTGCGGCTGCGATTCTTTTGTTGCCGTCAAGAAATGCATGATTCATTACCAACCCAAAGGCAAGCCGGGCTGCTTTTTTATATATCGTCAGGTAAAGGTCTTCTCCGTTAAATGTTTGAAATGGGGCTGCGAGAGCTGATTCCAGAAGTTCAATGCTTCGAATTCCGGGTTCACCGCCACTGTCTGCAATCAGTCTTTCGTGGATATCAATAATTTGATGGGTTGAAAGGTAAATCATTGCGCCATTTCCAAAAAGGCTTCATGATATTTCGCAATGACCATATCTGAAATAATCTGAACTTTTTCATCCGGGGCGATTTCTACATCTTCATGTTCTCCGCATTCGATAATGAGATATCTGGGTTTGTTATTTTTCATGATGACTGCTGATCCTCTTTCGTCCACTAATCTGGCGACCTTGGAGAAATTTTGGTTGGCTTCAGACATGGAAACGATATTGCGTGTGTCGATTTTCATGGCTAACCTCCTAAAGTTAGGATAATTATATCCTGATCCTGTTTCATGGATTTATGCATAGCGTCTAATGGAACCGGCTGCGGGAATAACAGAACCGAAAGGCTCTTTTTTATACCTGCTGATTGACCCTGTACCAGTCGAGGGTCTCCCGTAAACCGTCTTTGAAGTTCACCTCCGGTTCGAAGCCGAGGAGTTCGCGGGCGAGTTTGGCGTCAGCGCAGAGGCGCTGGACGTCCGCCGGGCGTCCGGGGCGGTATTCGATCTCCCCTTTGTAGTCAAAGTAGGCGCAGATCTCCTCAACGACCGCTTTCATGGAGATCTCGATGCCGGAACCGAGGTTCACGATGTGACCGCGGGAGCGCTCGTTTTCATAAGCCAGGCGGAAAGCGCGGGCTGTGTCATGGACGTTGATGAAGTCGCGGGTCTGCAGTCCGGTGCCTTCGAGAACCGGTTTTTCACCATGCAGGATGCGGCGGGCGGTCAGCGGGATGATGGCAGCCAGCGCCAGGTCGTTCTGCCGCGGACCGTAGTTGTTGAAGGGACGGATGATGGAGATGTCGTAGTGCCAGACGTTATAGAAGGACATGATCATCAGGTCCGCGGCAGCCTTTCCGGCGGCATAGGGGGTGGTGGGGTGCATGGGATGCTCCTCATCCATCGGGGAATATTCCGCGGTACCGTAGGCCTCGGAGGATGAGGAGTGTATCAGGGTCTTGAAAACGCCGTCCTCCATCAGGTGCATCAGTGTCTCGGCGATGTCCACGTTGACCTTGTAGGCGGTGAAGGGATTGAAGAACGAGTAATTCAGGGCGATGGTCGCGAGGTTGAAGACTACTTCCACCTCTTCTTTCTTCATCACCGCCTTCATCGTCCCCAGGTCCCGGGCGTCATCGCGGTAAACGATCACGCGTCCCGGGTAGTTGGCACGGGCTTCGGCGATGTTACGGTCCTTGCCGAGGAAAAAGTTGTCGACGATCACGACTTTCTCTGCTCCCGCTGCCAGCAGCGTGTCGGTCAGATGAGATCCGATGAACCCGGAGCCGCCGGTGATGAGCACGTTCTTTCCCTGAATATTTGCCATAGTCCTCCGTGAGAGTAGTTGTTAGTTGCTGGTTGTCAGTTGAATATTGCAGGTAACAACCAGCAACCAGTAACTATCAACCAGCAACTAACATCCAAGGAAGGCGGCACTGCCGCCCTCCTCTGTCTATAGTCTAAAGTCTAAAGTCTAAAGTCTAATGACTTTACAGTTCCGCTTTGCAGTTGTCGCCCAGGAACAACTTCCGGTCGGCTGCGTTCACGTCCACATCCGCGCCCAGCATGGTCTCATGGGCAACCAGGTTGGAGATGGTGGTGCGCTTGTCGAGGATGGTATCCTGCAGCACGCAGTTGGTGACCTTGCAGCCGGCAGCGATCGAGACATAAGGCCCGATGACGGAGCGGGTCACTTCCGCGCTGGGGTCGACATAGACCGGCGGGATGATGACGACGCCTTCGCGTTTGGCAGCTTCGGCAGAGTTGTCATTGCCCTGGTCGAGGAAGAAGCGGTTGGTGGAGATCACGGTCCCCGGAACGCCGGCATCGACCCAGGCGTTGGTTTCCTGAATGCCGAACGCGTCACCGCGGTCCAGCATGATGTTGATGCCGTCGGCGATATAGAACTCGTTCTTCAGGGAGATGTTCTTTTCGATCTGTTCCTCGATGGCGCTGATGAGCTTGCGGCCGTCTTTGAAATAGTAGAAGCCGACGATGACCATCTTGTGTTCCATGGTCGGGGGTTTCTCGATGAAGTGCTTCACGCGGCCGGTTTCATCCAAAACGGCTGCACCGAAGCGGCGCGGGTCCTCAGTGTACTGGCACCAGGCAAGGCCGTCGCGGGTCTCGTCCTTCAGGCAGGAGAGGTCCACATGGATCAGGGTGTCGGCGAAGGTCATGATCATCGGGCTGTCGATCAGGTCCTTTGCGCAGTAAATGGCGTGGGACTGGCCCTTCATTTCTTCCTGGACCACATACTTGCAGTTCAGGTTTGGATAATTCTCTTCCATGTAGGTCTTGATGGACCAGCCGTTGGGGGAGATCACAAAGATATATTCGGGATCCCAGTCATTGCCGAGATCTTTGAATTCATCCAGCAGGTAATCCAGGGAAGTTCTCCCTGCGATGGCGACGAGCGGTTTCGGTTTGGACCAGGTCAGCGGACGCAGACGGGAACCGTAACCGGCGGTAAGAATAACGATTTGAATTTTTTGTTTCATGAGACAGGACCTCTTTTTACCAGATTTATAATAATTTTACTATAAAATCGTGTTAATCCAAATTCTCCAACAGCCAGTTATAAGACACAGCTGCTTCGAACTGATAATTCGGGTCGCCCCGTTCAAAGGTTGTCATTTGAAGCCAGGACGCTTCCGGGATGAGCATGACGTCGGCTTCTCCCAGGTCCGCGATCTCAAAATGGACCGGTTCGCTGAAGTCGATCATGTCCTCGTTGAAATAGATCATGAAATCGCCTTCGAAATCCTCCGGTGCCAGCAGAAAATCATTTCCGTCCCGGAAAACCTGAATGATCCCTTTGGCGTCTGTATCCGCAGCCAGATAATAGAAGGCGTTCGTTTCCCGCAGTTCCGCCCGGGTGCTGAGGTCCCAGCGCAGCGTTTCCGGCAGCGGGTCACGTTCATATTGGCTCAGCCAGTCCGGTGCATAGCTGTTCACCGTTTCCGTGCTGCGGTCTTCTCCGGAGAGATAACCATAAACATTGGAAAATACTTCAACGGATGTCCGGTCATAATCTTCATAATTATGTCCGCGGTCTGCGTGGATCAGCGTCCGGTGTTCGTATCCATCCTGAAATTCAGTCTGCAGTTCATCCAAAATCAGCCCGTATTCCGCTGTAACAATGTTCCGGTCATAAGCATCGTCGTATTCGCCTGCCTGCAGCTGGATGGGCAGGTGATAAAAGTTGATCATGCTGAGGCCGTTTGGGTGGCCGGAAGACATGTTGACCGCGGCAAACCGGTCCGCCATCCGCGCACCGATGGCATAGGCGCCGTCACCACCGGCAGAGAATCCGGTCAGGTAGACCCGGTTGGGATTCACGGTTCCGGTCAGAACACCATACTCGATCAGCCGGTCATAGAGCGGGTAGGATTCCGGGTTGAAGTGCGTATCCCAGGTGTCCCGCACGCCGCGGACGGCGATGTAAACACCGCAGTCCAGGTGGGCGGTGTAGTAGCTCTGCATGTCTTCCCACTGCGAATCATTGGTTTCCCCTGTATCATCATAGCCGCCGCCGTGCATGGCGATGTAGAGCGGGTAGCCTTCTTCCGGCATGTCGCCGAAGATTTCAGCTGTGTAACGCATCGTGGCATCCCCAAAGGTCATCGCCCAGTTGTTTGTCTCATTCTGATATGTTTCATCCGCAAGCATGGTTTGTACCCATTCTTCCCAGGCAGCTTCGCGGTGTTCCTGAAGAGACTCGATCTCCAGTTCATCCCCTTCTTCCCACATCGGGGCGGTCAGGAGATCCGCATTCGCAGGGATGACCCCGCAGACAAGGATGAAAGCAAACATCAACAGCATCTTATGATAAATATTCATAGTTTTTCCTTTCTTTTGATCCCGGCAGGGATCAGCCCGGCCGGCACCTTTTGAATAAATCCATTTTAACGCAATAAATGGGTTATAATGGAAATGAGAAGAAATCTGCGGACAATTCCGCGAACATTCAAATAAGGAGTATCACAATGGCCAATACACCGACCCCGCATAACAGCGCCAAGTTGGGCGAAATTGCGAAGACCGTCCTGATGCCGGGAGATCCGCTGCGCGCAAAATTCATTGCTGAAAATTTTCTGGAAAATCCGAAGCTTGTCAACAAAGTCCGGAATGCGTTCTGCTATACCGGTACCTATGAAGGCAAAGAAGTCTCCGTGATGGGTTCCGGCATGGGCATGCCCTCCATCGGTATCTACAGCTATGAACTGTTCAATTTCTATGATGTGGACAAGATCATCCGCATCGGTTCTGCCGGCGCTTTAGCTGACGGGCTGCAGCTGTATGATATCGTGATCGGGCAGGCCGCGGCGACCAATTCCAATTATTTCGGTTATCTGCACCTGCCCGGCACGCCGGCCCTCTGCGGTGACTATGAACTGATCGAAAAGTCCGTCGCATATGCAAAAGAGCACAACCTGCGCTATCGTGTCGGCCCGATCCTTTCCAGTGATCCCTTCTATGGAAATCCGGAAGATTCAAAGAAATGGCGTGATTTCGGCGTTTTGGCCGTTGAAATGGAAGCCGCTGCTCTTTATACAAATGCGATCGTGGCGGGGAAGAAAGCGCTGGCGATCCTCACCATTTCAGACATCGTTTTCGGTGAGAACCCTGCAGTCACGACCGCGGAAGAACGTGAAACCAAATTCACGGATATGATGAAGATGGCGCTTTCATTGGCATAATTTGAAAGGTAAGAATTAAGGTTTATGAGCGATTGCAATCACGATTGTTCGAACTGTGCGAAAAACTGCGGTTCCCGCAAGGAACCACAGAGCCTGCTCGTTCCGCAGAATGAAGTCTCTGACATCAAAAAAGTGATCGGTATCGTCAGCGGCAAGGGCGGGGTCGGGAAATCCATGGTGACTTCTCTGCTGGCCTGTGCCATGAACCGGGCGGGGAAGAAAACAGCCCTGCTGGATGCGGATGTGACCGGGCCTTCGATCCCGAAGATGTTCGGGCTGAAGGAACGTGCGCAAGCCGATGAAAAGTATATGTATCCGGTGGAGACCCGCGGTGGAATCAAGGTGATGTCTCTGAACCTGCTGGTCGAAAATGAGACCGATCCGGTGATCTGGCGCGGTCCGGTGGTTGCCGGGCTGATCCAGCAGTTCTGGAAGGACGTCAACTGGGGGAACGTGGATGTCATGTTCATTGACATGCCCCCGGGAACAGGCGATGTGCCGCTGACCGTGTTCCAGTCCATCAAACTGGATGGCATCATCATTGCAGCGACCCCTCAGGAACTGGTCTCCATGATCGTTTCCAAGGCTGTCAACATGGCAAAAATGATGAATGTGCCGATTTTGGGCGTGATCGAGAACATGAGTTATCTGAAATGCCCGCATTGCGGCGAGGCGATCGATATTTTCGGCAAGAGCCATACAGCTGAAGCGGCGGCTGAACACGGTCTGTCTGTGCTGGACTGCATCCCGCTGGATCCGGCGCTGGCTGCGCTCAGTGACGCGGGGAACATTGAACAGGCGGATACCGGTGTCTTGTCCAACGCGATCCGGATGATCACTGAGATGAAGTAAATTTTATCTGCTTCTAAAGTTTGACCGTCAGTAATTGTCTCTTTAGGTATTACTGACGGTTTTTAATATTTCCGCGCTTATTTTTACCGGAAACAGGCATTGTCGTTTATAATGCATGATGATGTGTGAATAAAGAAGGAGACGGAAAATGAAAAGATTTCCAATGCTGATAACACTGATTGTTTTCGCAATTGTTCTTTGTGCCTGTTCTAACGTTCCTCAGGCTCCAACAAAAACACCGACAATGAGCCCGGAGGAATTGATGCAGGCTGCTCAGGAGACGGCAGAGGCACTGCGGCGTGAGACGGAAACCCAGTGGGCAATTGAGAATCCTTCCCCAACTCCTACCGAGACTCCGACTCCGACACCGTTAGCAACCGCCACCAGTGCCATTCCGATGATCCCTCCGACGGCCACTGAAGAGCCGAGACCTTATCTGCGTGTCGGGAATACCAGCTCGCTGGTTTACAAGATCGGGGACCCCGGTAACTACGACTTTAAACCGATCGATAACCTCTATATTGAGGTCTGTTATACCAATGAAGGATCCGGTACCTGGAACGAAAACTACTACTGTCAGGTTGTCCGTCAGGGAGGCAGTGTGATTTTGCCGGATACGGCAAATTATCTGGGGAAGAATGTCGCCACCGGAGAAAAAGCATGCTTCAGCTTCAATCGTCAGGGCAGTTATAACACGGCTCTGGGGACCCAATGCTCTGCCTTCCAGCTATATACCGACACCGGTGCGGGAATGGCGAACGGGTATGTTTCCGTCTGCTGGACGATCAATTAAAAAACCATAAACTCGATCAGGAGTATAGTAAAAGTGAAACGAACAGAAATCAGAGAATTATTTGCTTCCCCGGAAGCATTCGGAGGAAAAGAGATCACCGTCTGTGGATGGGTCAAGTCGATCCGGGACCAAAAGTCCTTGGCTTTCATTCAGCTCAATGACGGTGGTACCCATCAGCCGCTGCAGGTCGTGATGTTTGACAGCCTCAGTAATTACAAAGAAATCGCCGGACAGAATGTTGGTGCCGCGCTGATCGTGCACGGCCTTTTCAAGCTCACACCGGAAGCCAAGCAGCCCTTTGAAGTGGAAGCTCTATCCATCGAAGTGGAAGGGCCTTCTACACCTGACTACCCGCTGCAGAAAAAGCGCCATACGCTGGAATATCTGCGCACTTTGCCGCATCTGCGCATGCGCACCAACACGCTGAGCGCTACCTTCCGGGTCCGCTCTGTCACGGCCTATGCGATCCACAAGTTCTTCAATGAACGTGGTTTCGTTTATGCGCATACCCCGATCATCACCACCAGTGACTGTGAAGGTGCCGGTGAGATGTTCCGTGTGACCACGCTTGACCTGAACAACCTGCCGAAACTGGAAGATGGGTCCATTGACTATTCTCAGGATTTCTTCGGTGCTTCCACTGCGCTGACCGTTTCCGGGCAGCTGCAGGGTGAGACCATGGCCCAGACCTTCGGGAAGATCTATACCTTCGGTCCGACCTTCCGCGCGGAGGAATCCTACACCGCCCGTCATGCTTCCGAATTCTGGATGATCGAGCCGGAGATCGCCTTCGCTGACCTGCAGGATGACATGGACCTGGCCCGCGATATGGTCAAGTTCATCCTTTCCTATGTGATGGAACACTGTCCGCAGGAGATGAAGTTCTTCAATGATTTCTTTGATAAGGGGTTGCTGGAACGCATCCAGCACGTCATTGATTCCGATTTCGCAACTGTGACCTATACCGAAGCCATCGAGCAGCTGGAAAAGGTCAAGGACCAGTTCCAGTATCCGGTCTTCTGGGGCGCTGACCTCCAGACGGAGCACGAGCGCTATCTGACCGAAGTCGTCTACAAAAAACCGCTCTTCGTCATCAATTACCCGAAGGAACTGAAGGCTTTCTATATGCGTGTCAATGATGATGGCAAGACGGTCGCCGCGGTGGACCTGCTGGTTCCGGGCGTTGGTGAGATCATCGGTGGTTCCCAGCGTGAGGAACGGCTGGACGTGCTGGAACAGCGCATCGAGGAATGCGGACTGAACAAAGCCGATTATGAATGGTATCTGGACCTGCGCCGTTACGGTTCCACCCATCATGCCGGTTTCGGTCTGGGCTTTGAACGGATAATCATATACATGACCGGCACGGACAACATGCGTGACATCCTGTCCTTCCCGCGTAAGCCGAAGAACGCAATGCTGTAAGAACGTAAGGTACTTTATAATTACCAAAAAGGACGCAGCGATCTGCGTCCTTTTTCTGTCCCTATTTTCAAGAAAAACACCGCGGAGAAAAATCTCCGCGGTGCTGTTTCCATTCAGAGACGAAATCGCTTAGTCTTCTTTGCTCATGGAGTAATCCAGTTCCGCAAGCTGTTTGTACAGGGTGTTGCGTTTCTGGACGTCCTTCACGGCCTTCTTCATCAGGGCTTCTGCGCGGGATTCGTCGAGCTTGAGCAGCTGCTTGTAGCGGTTCTCGTTGTAAGCGTATTCGACAACATCCTTGGTCGGAGCCTTGGAGTCGATGGTCAGCGGATTTTCGCCCTGGGCGATCTTGTCCGGGTTGTAGCGGTACAGGGACCACAGGCCGGAGTCGACAGCCAGTTTCTGCTGAGCAAGACCATTGCGCATGTTGATGCCATGGTTAATGCAGTGGCTGTAGGCGATGATGAGTGACGGACCGTCGTAAGCTTCCGCTTCGAGGAAGGTCTTCACGGTCTGGGCATCGTTGGCGCCGATGGCAACGTGACCGACATAGACATAACCGTAGGTCATGGCGATGTAGCCGAGGTCCTTCTTCGGCAGGTCCTTACCCTTGGCAGCGAATTTCGCAACGGCTGCGCGCGGGGTGGACTTGGAAGCCTGACCGCCGGTGTTGGAGTAAACTTCGGTATCCAGGACGAGGATGTTGACGTTGCGGCCGGAAGCCAGGACGTGGTCAACACCACCGTAACCGATATCGTAAGCCCAACCGTCACCACCGAGGATCCAGACGCTCTTCTTCACGAAAGCGTCGGCCAGGGAAACGAGTTCCTTCGCCTTCGGATCGTCGTCGCCTTCAAGTTTGGCCTTCAGTTCGGCAACACGGGCACGCTGGGCAGCGATGCCGGCTTCGGACTTCTGATCAGCATTGACCAGGCCTTCGCACAGTTCAGCGCCGATCTTGTCAACAAGCTGGCTGGCCAGTTCGCAGGCGTATTCGTGCTGTTTGTCAGCAGTCAGGCGCATGCCAAGACCGAATTCAGCGTTGTCTTCGAAGAGGGAGTTGGCCCAGGACGGACCCTTGCCTTCAGCATTCTTTGCCCACGGAGTGGTAGGCAGATTACCGCCGTAAATGGAGGAACAGCCGGTGGCGTTCGCGATCAGAGCGCGGTCACCAAACAGCTGGGACAGGAGTTTGACATACGGTGTTTCACCGCAGCCGGCACAGGCGCCGGAGAACTCGAACAGCGGGCGCAGCAACTGGGAACCTTTGACGGTACCCTGGCTGACCTTGGAGCGATCCGGATCCGGGATGGACATGAAGAAATCCCAGTTGGCCGGTTCGGTCTCGCGAAGCGGAACCTGCGGAGCCATGGTCAGTGTATTCTTAGCCTTGGTCGGGCAGGATTCAACACACAGACCGCAGCCGGTGCAGTCTTCCACAGCGATCTGGACTGTGAATTTCGCGCCCGGGAATTCCTTGTAACCCTTGGCGTCGGTGGACTTGAAGGTAGCAGGAGCATTGGCCAGCAGAGCCGGATCATAGACCTTCTGGCGAATGGCAGCATGCGGGCAGACGATCGCGCACTTACCGCACTGGGCACAGGCGGCCGGATCCCATACCGGGACTTCCTGGGCGATGTTGCGCTTTTCCCACTGTGTGGTAGCGGTCGGGAAGGCGCCGTCAACCGGCATCTTGGAGACCGGGAGTTTGTCACCGTGTGCGAAGATGATCGGACCAAGGACGTCCTTCACAAATTCAGGCGCATTGTCGGAGACAGGAGGCAGACGATGGATGGTGCTGGTGACCGTGTTCGGGTATTTGACTTCGTGCAGATGTTCGAGGGAGCCATCGACAGCGGCGAAGTTCTGAGCAACAACAGCGTCACCCTTCTTCCCATAGGTCTTCTTAATGGCTTTCTTGATCTGTTCGATCGCTTCATCACGCGGCAGGACACCGGAGATGGCGAAGAAGCAGGTCTGCATGATAGTGTTGATGCGGCCGCCCATGCCGGTCTTCTTGGCAACGGCGAAAGCGTCGATCACGTAGAATTTCAGCTGCTTTTCGATGATCGCTTCCTGGCATTCAACCGGGAGCTTGTCCCAGACTTCTTCCGGACCGTAGATGGAGTTCAGAAGGAAGGTGCCGCCCTTCTTGGCAAAGCGCAGGATGTCCAGTTTTTCAAGGAAGGTGAACATATGGCAGCCAATGAAGGAGGCGTCATTTTCACCGATGAAGTACGGCGCATGGATCGGATCCGGGCCGAAGCGCAGGTGAGAGGTGGTGGTGGAGCCGGACTTCTTGGAGTCGTATTCGAAGTAGCCCTGAGCCCAGTTGTCGGTGTTCAGGCCGATGATCTTGATGGAGTTCTTGTTGGCGCCGACGGTACCATCGGAACCCAGACCGAAGAACATGCAGTTGACCGTGCGGCCTTCCGGCAGCAGGAAGTGCGGATCGTAGTTGATGGAGTGGAAGGTCACATCATCTTCAACGCCGACTGCGAAGTGGTTCAGCGGGCAGTCCTTCTTCATTTCGTCGAAGACACCCTTGACCATGGCCGGGGTGAAGTCCTTGGAACCCATACCATAGCGGCCGCCGCGGATGACGGGCATGGCTTTGAACGGAGCGTAACCATCGGTAATGGCTTCGTTGATGGCGGAAACGACATCGACGAACAGCGGTTCACCGGCAGAGCCCGGTTCCTTGGTGCGGTCGAGAACAGCGATCTTCTTGACGGTGGCGGGCAGAGCCTTGACCAGGTCTTTGACGCTGAACGGACGATACAGGCGGACAGCGATGACGCCGTACTTTTCACCCTGGGTGGCGTTCAGGTATTTCGCGGTTTCGACACAGGTTTCAACACCGGAGCCCATGGCGATGATGACAGTTTCAGCATCTTCAGCGCCATAGTAATCAAACAGATGATACTGGCGGCCGGTGAGTTCGGCAAATTTGTCCATAGCTTCCTGGACCTTTGCCGGGCATTCATCGTAGAACTTGTTGACAGCTTCACGACCCTGGAAGAAGACATCCGGGTTCTGAGCAGTACCGTGGATGATCGGGTTTTCCGGGTTCATTGCACGTTCGCGGGCAGCGATGACGTCTTCGTCATCGATCATTGCGCGCATATCTTCGAGGCTGAGCTGTTCGATCTTCATGACTTCGTGAGAAGTGCGGAAGCCATCGAAGAAGTGCAGGAACGGCACACGGGACTTCAGGGTGGCGCGCTGCGCGATCAGAGCAGTGTCATGCGCTTCCTGAACAGAGTTGGAGGCGATCAGTGCGAAACCGGTCTGGCGGGTAGCCATGACATCGGACTGGTCACCGAAAATGGACAGAGCGTGCGGCGCCAGGGCGCGGGCAGTCACATGGAAGACGGTGGAGATCAATTCACCGGCGATCTTGTACATGTTCGGGATCATCAGCAGAAGACCCTGAGAGGCGGTGAAGGTGGTGGTCATTGCACCGGTGACAAGCGCACCGTGAACGGCACCGGCAGCACCGGCTTCGGACTGCATTTCCATAACGCTCGGAACGGTGCCCCAAAGGTTCGGGACGTTCCTGGCTGCCCATTCATCCGAAAATTCGCCCATCGGGGAAGACGGAGTGATCGGGTAGATTGCGACGACCTCGTTCATGCGGTAAGCCACATAAGCGACGGCCTCATTGGCATCGATTGTAACCATTTGACGTGCCATGAAAAGTAACTCCTGATTTCTATGTTTTCTTCGGTCTTAAACGACAAAACCGGACGCTAATTTGTACCGGCACAGCCGGATTTATCAGGCCCGGATCATTACAGGCCTTTTGCAAGCAAAAAAGACGGCAGAAGCCGCATTCTTTGCGGATTTATTATAACCCATTTTTATGAGCGGATTGAAAAAATTTTCAAGGAAGGTGTAATGAGTTAATTCCGTTTTCTTTTGTGACGTTTATCGTGAAACAGGTGTATATATTACATCTGTTTCACGATGAATATACTGAATTGATTTTCCGGTAATTTCGATCGTGATGTTTTTATCCTTAAAATAAAAGAAAAATCACGATTTTCTTAAGGATTGTATTATAATGGGGTGAAGGACTGCTTCGGCAGCCCTGACAATGGTTTAATTTGAGAGAGAGAGAACCCATGGAAAACAACGATCCCGAAACAACTGTCTATTCCGCCGGGTATGCTGACACCTTCCAGGGAAGCAGCGATTTTTCCACCGAATATTCATGCTTTTATGAAAAGGAACCGGATGGAACGGTCGGCGCTTCCAACCTTTATGTCCTTGCCAGTGGTTTGAAAGACACTTCTTTTCCGGAAGTCAGCGCGCGATTTGCTGCGAAAAAGATCCTGTACGAATACTTCCATTCTTATGATTATGTAGACGCAAACAAGCTGGCGCTTGCCATGCGGACAGCGAACAACGAAATTTATGAATACGCTAAAGTCCAGAATGACACCATGGCAGCTGCGGCAATTGCCGCTTCTGTCACGGACGGCAAAGTGGCCATTGCGACTGTCGGCGGCTGCCGGGCATATATCATCCGCAACGGGAAGGTGTTCCAGATCACGGAAGATCCGGCGGTGGTCGACGAAAAGGTGCTCAGCGGTGAACTGACAAAGGAAGAAGCATACGGTCCGGAAGGGAAAGGCGCTGATATCGCCTCTGCGCTCGGAACAGCCAAAGACATCACCACCGATGTCTATGACGGAATCGAAGTCCGCAGCGGAGATATTCTGCTCCTGTGCAGTGCATCGCTGGACACTTTTATCGGGAAGCAGGAAATTCTCAACGCTGCGGCAGATAACGCTCCGCGCACCATTGTCCAGCAGCTGCTGAGTTCTCCTTCTCTCCAAAATGCCAAAGTTCCGGCTTCTGTGGCCGCGATCCGCATTTATGATGAAACTTCGGTGGATTCCATGATTCGGGTGGATGGTGACACACCGGAGAGCACAGACCTGAATCTTGAAAAGAAAGAGATCGAACTGATCCGTAAAAACCGCCCGCGGACCGCAGGAGAAAACAACACTGCAAAAACGAAGAAGAAAGACAAGCTTCCGCTGATCATCCTGTTGGTTTTGCTTGCACTGATGCTGCTGGCCGGCGGCATTTACGCGGCGGCAAAATTCGGTTTGATGCCGGATGAAATCCGGGAAAAATATCTGGGCAGCATTGTTCCTTCTACAGCAACGCCTACCCCGACCGTTGACTGGGTCCGGGAAAGCATGACCGTTCTGGAAGCGGAAATGGCGATCGAAAAGGAACTGGCAGTGGCAGCAACTGTCGCAAACTGGCCGACCCAGACACCTTATCCGACCTATACGCCGGTGTTCATTGATCTGGAAGAAACCAAAGAGACGGAAGCGCCTGTTGTCGAAGAAACTGAAGAATTTGGGATGCCGATCTCTTTCGGTGATCCGGATGAGGATTTGACCGGTACTGATCAATCCGATATAACAGAGACAGAAGAGACGGAAGAACCCGAACCGACAGCTACGCCTTATCCGACCCTTGTGCCGGAAACGGAAACACCGGAACCGCTGGTGAAAGAAAATTATACCGATGAGCGCAGCGGTGCAGACATGATCTATATCCCGGCAGGGAACTTCATTCTCGGTTCCAATCTCAATGAAGATCTTTATGCCAATGCTGAAGAAGAAGCCCCTCAGCTGCGGGTCTACCTGGACGGGTACTGGATGAACAGGACAGAAGTCACCAACGGGCAGTATCTGCGCTGTGTGGAAGCAGGCGTGTGTGACCAGGGGTATTATATGTCCCTTTACAGTCCGGGTCTGGAAAACAATCCGGTCACCTACGTCACGGTTGAACAGGCTGAGCGCTTCTGCTCCTGGATGGGCGGTCATCTGCCTACTGAATATGAATGGGAAAAGGCAGCCCGCGGTACCGACGGACGCATCTACCCCTGGGGCAATGAGGAACCGAATTATGAAAATGCCCTGGCAAACATCCCTGACTATCAGGATGAAGAAGGGAATGGCTTCGACCTGTTCCCGGTCGGTTCGTTCCCGGATGGGCAGAGTCCTTATGGCCTGATGGATATGGCCGGGAATGTCTGGGAATGGACATCCACCTGGTACAGCACGAATTACTATCAGACGCTTGAAGCGGAAGAAGAGCTGAGCGGGACGACGGTCAGCAATCCGACAGGTCCGGAAAACGGCAGCGCCCGGGTGATGCGCGGCGGTTCCTGTGCCTCAACAGAGATCAACAATTATGCGGCTTATACCCGTACTGCCAACCGCTCCTATCTGAACCTTGCCAGCAGCTACTACGTTGGCTTCCGCTGCATGGTCCCGGATACAGGTGAGGGTGCAGTCCCGGAAACGGCTGCCGGACCGATGGAAAATCCTGCCGGCCCGCAGTTTCCCGGCGGTCCGGACAACATGGGTCCCCGCCCGTAACCGGAAAGGCCGAGAACGCAATCATTAATATATAAGGAAGAGGGTGCCCGGCACCCTTTTTAATATAGGAAAGAACATGGATAAACTGAAAATTGTCTTTATGGGTTCACCGGAGATCGCGGTTCCCGCACTGAAAGCTCTTGCAGAGCATTTTGACGTGGTTGGCGTGGTCACTCAGCCGGATCGTGAAGCCGGACGCGGAAAGAAGATCGTCATGCCTGCGGTCAAGGAAGCTGCGTTGGCCCTGAATATACCCGTGATCCAGCCGGAACGCATGAAAGTTCCGGGAACAATTGAACAGCTGGAGGCCTGGGATCCGGACCTGATCGTCGTGATGGCTTTTGGTCAGATCCTGCGGAAAAATGTGCTGGAGCTGCCGCGGCTGGGCTGTCTGAACGCTCATGCCTCTCTGCTGCCGCGCTGGCGGGGTGCTTCCCCGATCCAGGCGGCGATCCTGAACGGTGATACCGTGAGCGGGGTGACCATCATGAAGATGGACCCGGGCATCGATACCGGTCCGATGCTCAAAGCCCGGGAGCTGCCCATTGAATCTTACGATACGACCGTGACCCTTTCAGCGAAGATGGCGGACCTGGCTGCGGAGCTGCTGATTGAAGTGATCCCGGATTATGCGGCAGGGACACTTGTGCCGCAGCCGCAGACGGAAGAAGGTGCCTGTTATACCGGCATGATCTCCAAGGCGGACGGAATGCTGGACTTTTCTCAGAGCGCGGAAGCGTTGGTCTGCAAGGTCCATGCTTACAACCCCTGGCCCTGTGCCATGTTTGAGATCGATGGGGAGACTTTCAAGGTCTATCAAGCGCATATCGCATCCAACAGCGAGAACCTTACCCCCGGAACACGGACAACGGTGAAAGGGCTGCCGGCAATAGCGGCTGCTGACGGTTTGCTGGTGCTGGATGAGCTTCAGGCGCCCGGGAAAAAAGCCATGTCCGGAAAAGCCTTTCTGTCCGGTTATCGAAAGTGGCAGATGTGACCCCTCTGCCCCAGGCGCGTAAGTCTCTGTCAACCAATAACCCGTGGCTGACAACCAGTAACTAGTAACTAACAACTAATAACTAACAACTGACTTTGTAAACGTTGTCACAATCACCCTACCCAAAATTTTTGTTTTGAGTATAATAATATCGTTTGCGCAGATAGATGCCTGTGCGAACGATCATCGCATGTTAAGAATCAGCCGGAAGGCGCGCGACAAATATTCCACGGCGATGCCGAGGTGGATTGACTGATATGCGAACAGGATGATGCAGCTGAGCCCATGCTGACAATCCTGGATGGGGAACGATGTAATGGAAGAAAAGGGCTGCCTTTGATCTCATGCAGCGCTGACCCCGAATATCATAACCTAATAAGGGAGAAAATAGAGAATGTTTAAAGGGCTACTCGGCAAGAAAATTGGCATGACCCAGATTTTCGATGACAATGGTGTGGCGATTCCCATCACCGTTATCGAAGCTGGGCCTTGCTATGTTACCCAGATCCGTAATCAGGAAACTGATGGGTACACAGCCGTTCAGCTTGGTTTTGACGAAGTCAAACCGAGCCGTATCACGAATGCTGAAAAGGGTCACCTTAAGCGGAATAACTTGCCTCCGCTGCGCTTTATGCGCGAGTTTCGTGTCGTCGATCCGCAGGTCTCCGAAGGGGACAAAGTTACTGTGGATCTTTTCGCTTTGGGCGAACTGGTTGATGTGATTGGTACCTCCAAAGGCCGCGGTTTTGCCGGCGCAGTGAAGCGCTATAACTTCCGCGGTGGCCCGAAGACCCACGGTCAGTCCGATCGTCTTCGCGCCCCCGGTTCCCACGGTTCCGGTACCACACCCGGTCGTGTTTTCAAGGGTGCCCACGGACCTGGTCACATGGGCAATGATCGTGTCACGGTGCAGAACCTGACAGTGGCTTTCATCGATGCAGAACGCAACCTGATCGGTGTCAAAGGTGCGATCCCCGGTGCACGCGGCGGTCTTGTCATGATTCGGGATGCCCGTAAGGCCTAATGCCCTACAGAATACATAGGAGAATCTTATGATTATCGATGTCAAAAATATGAAGGGCGAAAAAGTTTCCGAAGTTGAACTTCCGGCCAGCATTTTCGAAGCCCCGATCTATGTAGACTTGATGCATCAGGCATATGTCCGCCAGTTAGCCAACGCCCGCGTTGGTACGCACGAAACCAAAACCCGTCACGAAGTTGCCGGCGGCGGCCGCAAACCTTTCAAACAGAAGGGTACCGGTCGTGCACGTCAGGGTTCCATCCGCGCTGCACAGTGGAAGGGTGGCGGTCGTGTCCATACGCCGCATATGCGTGATTACACCCAGGCTATGCCTAAGAAAATGCGCCGCGCTGCACTGCGCTCCGCACTGAGTGTCAAAGCAAGCGATGCTGAAATCGTTGTGGTTGATGAACTGAAGCTTGATGCGCCGAAGACCAAACTGATGGCCGCCGCGCTCACCAAACTTGTCGGTACCGACAGCGCCCTGGTGCTGGTTCCGAGCCTGGAATCCAACGCGGATGTCGTCCGTGCCACCAACAACCTGGCCGATGCGAAGATCCTGCTTGCGAACTATCTGAACATCCGCGATCTGCTGAAATACGATAAGGTCGTGCTTCCGCTGGCTGCTATCGACACGATCGCATCATACTTGGGATAGGGGAGAAAAATAATGGCTACTACAACAATTTATGACGTACTCCGCCGTCCTCTGGTAACTGAAAAAACCAACCAACAGGTTTATGGACTGAATCAGTATTCATTCGAAGTCAGCAAAGATGCCAACCGCAGCCTGGTCCGCGATGCAGTCAGCAAACTGTTCAACGTGGAAGTTGTTCGCGTCAACATCATTGTTACACCTGGAAAAACCAAACGGAATCTGCGCAACCGCCGCATGGGCGTGAAGAAGCCGGTCACCAAGAAGGCTATCGTCACCCTGGCAGCCGGTCAGAAGATCCCGTTCTTCGAGGGGGTTGAATAATGGCAGTTAAAATTTACAAACCCATCACCCCGGGTATGCGCGGAATGACCGGTTACACTTTTGAAGAAATCACCAAAAGCAAACCGGAACGCTCTCTGATCACTTTCCGCAAGCAGAACTCCGGCCGCAATAACTATGGCCGTGTTACCGTTCGCCATCGCGGCGGCGGTGCCCGTCGTTTCATCCGAACCATCGACGTCAAACGTGACAAGATCGGTGTACCGGCTGTTGTGAACGCGATCGAATATGATCCGAACCGCACTGCCCGCATCGCTCTGCTGTTCTACAAAGACGGTGAAAAACGCTACATCCTGGCTCCTCTGGGACTGAAACCCGGCGATACTGTTGTCTCCGGCCCGAACGCTGACATCCGTGTCGGCAATGCGATGCCCATCGCCAACATCCCGGTCGGTTCCACGATCCACAACATCGAGCTGAAACCCGGCAAGGGTGGACAGATGGTCCGCAGCGCCGGTACCAGCGCCCAGCTGCTGGCGAAAGAAGGCAAATATGCTCAGGTTCGTCTGCCATCCGGTGAAGTCCGCATGGTCCTGCAGACCTGCTACGCCACCATCGGCCAGCTCGGCAACGTAGATCACAGCAACATCAAGCTCGGTAAAGCCGGCCGCAAGCGCTATCTGGGTATCCGCCCGACCGTTCGCGGTACTGCGATGTCCCCGCGCGACCATCCGCATGGTGGTGGTGAAGGCCGTCAGCCGGTTGGTATGCCCGGTCCGAAAACTCCGTGGGGCAAACCGGCATTGGGTTACAAGACTCGTCACAATAAGACGACGGATCGCCTTATCGTTCGCCGCCGCAATGCGAAGAGCGGACGCTAGTCCTCACGAGTGTTAAGAGAGGTACGTAGAAATGTCACGATCATTGAAGAAAGGGCCGTTCATCGACCCGAAACTTTTGAAGAAGGTTGAAAAAATGAATGACGCCGGCGACAAAAAGGTCATCCGCACCTGGAGCCGCGCCAGCACAATCTTCCCGCAGATGGTTGGTCATACCATCGCCGTTCATGACGGACGCCGCCATATTCCGGTCTATATCACCGATAATATGGTTGGGCATCGTCTGGGCGAATTCGCCCCGACCCGCCTGTTCCGTGGTCATGTGAACGAGAAGTCTAACAAGAGGTAGGAATTATGGCAACAGATGTAAAAGCTCGTCTTACAAATACCGGAATTTCTGCCCAAAAAGTTCGTCTGGTAATTGATATGGTTCGCGGCAAGTCAGTTGCTGATGCGCTGAACATTCTGAAGTTCTCGAACCGCGTTTGTGCCGAACCGCTCTATAAGCTGATTGCTTCCGCAGCAGCGAACGCCGAAGAAAACTTCGGTTTGGACCGGAATGACATGTATGTCTACCAGATTTACGCCGACGAAGCTTCGACACGCAAGTGGCGGTATTTCGGTGCGCGCGGCCGTTTCAAGCCGGTCCTGCGCCGCTCTTCCCACGTTACCGTTGTTCTTCGCGAACGTGAGTAATTGAGACCGATGAACAAAGGAATTGTCAGGAGATAAAAAATGGGTCGTAAAGTACATCCTATTGGATTTCGATTGAATATCAATAAACCCTGGGACGGCCGCTGGTATGCTGACGGTGACGAATATGTGGATCAGCTGCACCAGGATCTTGAAATCCGGAAAATGATTCATGCCCAGACAGGTAATGCCGGTGTTTCCCGCGTGGAAGTTGAACGCTTCCCCGGTAAGGTCAAGGTTGTTGTCAACACCGCGAAACCGGGTATTTTGATCGGCCGCAAAGGCGAATCCGTCAAAATCATCCGCAAGCAGTTGGAAGAACTGACCGGCAAGAAATGCGATCTCGAGATCAAAGAGATCAAGAACCCGGATCTGGATGCATATTTGGTTGGTATGAACATCGCTGGACAGATCGAACGCCGTGTGGGTTATCGCCGCGCTATGAAGCGTGCGATCCAGCAGGCTATGCGCCAGGGCGCACAGGGCATCAAGATCGCTGTCGGCGGTCGTATCGGTGGTGCTGATATCGCGCGTGTCGTTTGGCTCCGCGAAGGCCGTGTGCCGCTTCAGACACTGCGTGCAGACATTGACTTTGCCCGCACTGAAGCTTTGACAACTTACGGTAAGATCGGCATTAAGGTTTGGATCTATCGCGGTATCGTTCTTTCCATGAATGAAGAGACCGCTCCGGCTGCAAACGCTACTGAAGGCGTCTACGTCAGCGAATAATCGGGTCGAAAGAGGTAATTAATATGTTAATGCCAAAACGTGTGAAGTATCGCAAGCAGCAGCGCGGCCGTATGCGCGGCAAGGCACTGCGCGGTGCGGAAATTTCCTTCGGCGATTATGGTCTGATGGCTATGGAACCGGGCTGGGTAACCGCTCGCCAGATCGAAGCCGCTCGCCGTACACTGGCGCGTGAAATGAAGCGCCGTGGGAAGGTTTGGATTCGTATCTTCCCGGATAAACCTTACACTCATCGCGCGGCTGAAACCCGTATGGGTAAAGGGAAAGGGAATGTTGAATATTGGGTCGCAGTTGTGAAACCGGGCCGTATGATGTTCGAAATCGGCGGTTTGTCCGAAGCTGTCGCTCTTGAAGCGCTGCACCAGGCTTCCTACAAATTCTCTATCAGAACCAAAGTGGTAACACGTGAAGAACGTGCCACGGGAGCTATGTAATATGAAACCGTCAGAAATCAGAAATATGTCGGCTGCAGAAATTAATGCAAAGGTCAATGAACTTCGCAATGAAGCCATGAACCTGCGTTTCCAGGATGTCAGCGGTCAGGTGACCGATTACAGCCGTGTTCGTGAAGTTCGCCGCGACATCGCCCGTCTGCTCACGATCCTTCGCGAGATGGAACTGAAAGAAGGTAAAGCATGAACGAACGCCGTCGATTAATGGGCACTGTCACCAGTGACAAAATGGACAAAACCGTTGTGGTCGAGATTCGTCGGACCTACCGTCATCCCCTCGTTGGGAAGGTTGTTCATGATTTCAAACGAGTCAAGGCTCATGATGAAAACAATGAATGCAAGATCGGCGACAAAGTGATGATCGTTGAAAGCCGCCCGCTGTCCAGCGACAAGCGCTGGGTCGTTCAGAGCGTCATTCGTCACGATGTGAAGGGTGAAGAAGACCTTTCCGGCGCCGATGCCCCTGCTGAAGGAGAAGAATAATGATCCAGAAGGAATCAAGATTACGTGTCGCCGATAACACCGGCGCAAAAGAAGTCCTTGTTTTCCACATCTTCGGTGGTTCCGTCCGCCGCTACGGATATGTCGGTGACACCGTGCTGTGTGCCGTAAAGTCCGCGACTCCTCACGGTACCGTGAAGAAGTCCGATGTGGTAAAGGCCGTGATCGTTCGCTGCTCCAAAGAATGGCGCCGCGAAGACGGATCCTCCATTCGCTTCGATGATAACGCCTGTGTTATCCTTGACAGCAACGGTGTCGATCCGAAGGGTACCCGCATCTTCGGGCCTGTCGCACGTGAACTGCGTGAAAAGGGCTTCACGAAGATCGTTTCCCTGGCACCTGAAGCGATCTAAGGAGTGAATGAGAATGAAACAGAAAATTCGCAAAGGTGATACCGTAGAGGTCATCAGCGGACGTGCTGAAGATAAAAAGAAGCGCGGTGAAGTCATCCGTGTGATCCCTACCGAATCACGTGTAGTCGTTCAGGGTGTGAACATCCGTTCCAAGCACCAGGGTCAGACCCAGGCCGGACGCCGGAACATCAACCCGGGCATCATCAAATTTGAAGCCCCGATCCATGTTTCCAACGTCATGCTTGTCTGCCCGAAGTGCAGCGCCGCGACGCGTGTCGGCTTCAGCCGCAAAGACGGAAAAGTCACCCGTATCTGCAAAAAATGCCACGCTGAAATCGATGCATAAACGACAGGAGTTTAGATCATGAACCCAATGAAAGAAAAATATTTAAACGAAGTCGTTCCTGCAATGCAGAAAACCCTTAACCTGGAAAACCCGATGCAGTACCCCAAGATCGAAAAGATCGTCGTCAACATCGGTTTGGGTGAAGCACTGGACAACCCGAAGGCCCTGGATGCCGCAGTCGGCGACCTGACCCAAATCACCGGTCAGAAACCGGTCGTTACCAAAGCCCGTGTGAGCATCGCGAACTTCAAACTTCGTGAAGGCCGCCAGATCGGCGCCAAAGTGACACTGCGCGGCGAAAAGATGTGGGGTCTGCTGGATCGTGTGATCAATATCGTTCTGCCCCGTGTCCGTGACTTCCGTGGTATTTCCCCGGACGCTTTTGACGGCCGTGGAAACTATACCCTTGGTCTGAAGGAACAGACCCTGTTCCCGGAAATCGACTATGAAAAGGTTGACAAGATCCGTGGTATGGAAATCACTATCGTAACTACTGCTCAGACTGACGACCAGGCCCGCACGATGCTCAGCCTGCTCGGCATGCCTTTCAGGAAGGATTAATATGGCTAAGAAATGCATGAAATATCGTGAGCTTCGGCGGGAGTATCCGAATCAGGTCCGCAATCGCTGCCGCATTTGCGGTCGTCCTCATGGATATATGCGCCGTTTCGGCCTGTGCCGAATTTGTTTCCGTGAACTGGCATTGAATGGCCAAATCCCGGGCGTTACGAAGTCATCCTGGTAATGGATAACGAAGGAGCAAAAAGATGATTAATGATCCTATTGCCGATATGTTGACCAGAATTCGCAATGCCCAGATGGCAGGCCATGCCGATGTTGCGATGCCTTGTTCAAATATCAAAAAGGAAATCGCACGTATTCTGAAAGAAGAAGGATTCATTGATGACTTCTGCGTGAACGAAGGGGAAAAACCTTCTCAGACTACGCTGCAGATCAAAATTAAGTACGCGGGTGAACGCCGTTCCAGGAAGCCGGTCATCGCCGGTATCGAACGTGTCAGCCGTCCCGGCCGCCGTGTTTACACCCGTCATGATGAGATCCCCTGGGTTCTTTCCGGGATGGGTATCTCGATTCTCTCCACTCCCAAGGGAGTGATGACCGGGCAGCGCGCTCGCCAGGAAGGTGTTGGCGGCGAAATCCTCTGCAAGGTCTGGTAGGAAAGGAAGGCTGTAAGTGTCTCGAATTGGACGTTTACCCATCACTGTTCCCGCAGGCGTTAAAGTGGATATCAATGGCAGTGAAGTAACAGTAAAAGGCCCGAAAGGCGAAATGAAGCGCCTTTTCTCCCCGATCATCTCGATCGAACAGGAAGGCAGCGAAATTACTGTAAAGCGCTCCTCTGATGAAGCTTCGGTCCGCGCTCTCCATGGTACGACCCGTGCGGTTCTGCACAACATGGTCGTCGGTGTTTCCACCGGATTCACCGTCACCCTCGAAGTGGATGGCGTCGGTTATCGTCCTGAAATGAACGGTAAAAATTTGGTGTTGTATGTCGGTTACTCTGCCCCGAAGGAAGTTGTTCCCCCGGCAGGCATCAGCTTCGAAGTTGATACAAAAACCCGGCAGATCAAGGTCATGGGTTATGACCGTGAACAGGTTGGTCAGGTCGCTGCGAACATCCGCGGTATCCGCCCGCCGGAACCCTACAAGGGCAAAGGCATCCATTATCTGGGCGAACGCATCCGCCGCAAGGCCGGTAAATCTGGTAAAGCTAAGAAATAGGGGTGAATTATGGCGAAATTATCTCGAAGTGAAGCTCGCATTAAGCGCCATGCTCGTGTCAGAATTAATCTGTCCGGTACCGCCGAACGCCCTCGTTTGAATGTTTATCGCAGCCTTGATGCGATCTATGCTCAGGTCATTGATGACCAGGCCGGTGTCACACTGGCTTCCGCTTCCACCATCGACCGCTCTCTGAAGGCCGAGATGGATGGCAAGAACAAGACCGAACAGGCGAAGTTGGTTGGTAAAGCCATTGCAGAACGTGCAAAAGAAAAGGGAATTACAACTGTCGTGTTCGATCGTGGTGGTTTCCGCTATTTCGGCCGTGTGAAGGCGCTGGCTGAAGCAGCACGTGAAGCAGGCCTTGAGTTTTAGCAGAGCAGATAAGGACTAAAACGATATGGAAAATATGGAATATCAATCAGTAGAAGAACAACTGGACGAACGCGTGATCGAAATCGCCCGTGTGTCCAAGACCGTCAAGGGCGGACGCCGTCTGCGCTATCGTGTCACGGTCGTTGTCGGTGACAACAACGGCATGATCGGCATGGGCAGCGGAAAAGCCAACGCTGTGCCGGATGCCATGCGCAAAGCCTCTGAAACAGCCCGCAAGAACATGAAGAAGGTCAACCTTTATAAGACGACCATTCCTCATGAAGCTTACGGCCGCTGCGGTGGCGCCGTCGTTATGATGCGCCCTGCTTCCGAAGGTACCGGCGTTATCTCCGGCGGTGGTGTCCGTGCTGTATTGGAAGTTGCCGGTGTTCATGACATCCTGACAAAATCCATGGGCAGTGCGAACCTGCTCAATGTTGTGAAAGCAACCTTTGATGCGCTCGACCAGCTGAAGAATGCATCCGACGAAGCGGCCCTTCGCGGCAAATCCGCTGAAGATCTGGCTCCTTTCTGGGATCGGAGGTAAGAAATGGCTGAAAATACTGCAAAGAAACTGCAGCTGACGTATTACCGAAGTGCTATCGGTTATTCACAGAAACACAAGGACACCATCCGTGCCCTGGGTTTCCATCACCTGAATGAAACCGTTGTGAAAGAAGACAATGCCTGCATCCGCGGCATGCTTCGCAAAGTGGCTCATTTGGTAAAAGTTGAAGAATTGGTGGACTGAAATGAAACTGCATGAATTACAACCGAATTTCGGAGCGAAACGCTCCAAGAAGCGTGTAGGTCGAGGTCCCGGTGCCGGTCAGGGTAAGACCGCCGGTAAAGGTACAAAAGGCCAGAGCGTCCGTCAGGGCGCTGGCGGTAAGCTTTACCGCCAGGGTGGTAACCTGCCTTTTTTCCGCCGCCTGCCGTTCATGCGCGGTGAAGGATTCACTCCGCCGAATCGTGTGGAATATAATGAAGTTAACGTCGAAATGCTGGAACGCTTCGATGCCGGTTCCGTTATCAACGCGGAAGTGTTGGGTACTGCCGGCCTGCTGAGCAAGAAAAGCAACCCGATCGTTATCCTTGGAAACGGTGAACTCACAAAAGCCCTGACCGTGAAAGCCCAGCGCGTCACGAAGGGCGCAAAAGCCAAGATCGAAGCTGCCGGCGGCAGTGTTGAGATTCTTGACTGAGGCCGTTAGCCGATTAGTAGGAGAACTAAAAAATGAAGCGATCCCCATGGCGTTATATTTGGAAGTCAGAAGGCATTCGCAACCGCCTGCTTCTGACTCTGGGTATACTTGTCATTTATCGTCTGATCGCTAATATCCCGGTGCCTGGTTTCAATGCCCAAGTGATTGCGGCATTGAATTCCAGCCGCTCCGCGGCAGGCGATTTGATCAGTATCCTCAATGTGTTATCCGGTGGTACACTTTCATCGTTCTCCATCCTTGCAATGGGTGTTTACCCTTACATTACCGCCTCCATTATTCTTCAGCTGCTTGGACCGATCATTCCTTCGATCCAGGATAAGCTGAAGAATGATCCGAAAGAGGGTCGGAAATGGATGGAAAAATGGACGATGTATCTGTCTATCCCGCTGGCTTTCCTGTCAGCGATCGGACAGATTGGTCTGTTTAATCAGATCCTTCCCGGTGTGACTGTTCTGAAGGAATACGGCTGGAGTGGTTCCAACCTCCTGCCGACCCTGGCGAACGTTCTCACCATGATCGCCGGTACGATGATCGCTATCTGGCTTGGCCAGATCATATCCGAATACGGTATCCAGCAGCAGGGTCTTTCTCTGATCATCTTCTCTGGTATCGTTTCTCAGCTGCCCGCGAACCTGGTCCGCATGATCGCGAACTTCTCCAGCAGCTGGTACCTCCTGATCATTTCGATCATCATCTTCCTGGTGTCAATTTTCGCGATCGTTTACCTGCAGCAGGGTACACGCTATGTGAAATTGATGATCCCCGGACAGCGCCTCGGTTACCGCGGCATCAAGTCCGGCGGCTCCACCACGCTTCCGCTCCGTGTGAACTCGGTCGGTATGATCCCGTTGATCTTCGCGCAGTCTTTGATCACATTCCCTGCGCTGATCGCCAGCTTCTTCGTGAACTCCGGCACGCCCTGGGTCGCGAACGCTGCCCAGTGGATCCAGACCAATTTCAGCGGCGGCACAGCATTTTATGTGATTCTGTATTTCATCCTCGTTGTTGCGTTCACCTTCTTCTATACCAGTGTGACCTTCATGAACAACGACTATGGTGAAAACCTGAAGAAACAGGGTGCTGTTGTCCCCGGTCGCGCTCCCGGAACCGATACCCAGAATTATCTGGCAAAGATCCAGGACAGAATTACATTGCCGGGCGCTGTCTTCCTTGGCCTGATCGCAATTCTCCCTTACATTCTGGGTGCGATCTTCAACGTCAGCGCCAATTCAACCATGCTCCTTTCCTCCTCCGGTCTGCTGATCGTTGTGGGCTGTGTCCGCGACATCATCGATTACCTGGAGTCGGAACTGAACCAGCGTGGTTATGATGAAAAGCTCATCAGATAAAAAAAGATAAGAGGCAGAACTATGGCAGCATATATTGTTCTTCTCGGACCTCCCGGGGCCGGCAAAGGTACCCAGGCGGAAAAAATTTCAGAGGTCTATCATCTGACACATGTATCAACCGGCGACCTTTTCCGGGAAAATATTCGTGAGAATACGGAACTGGGAAAAAAGGCGAGGGAATATACGGACAACGGGCTGCTCGTCCCGGATGAAGTTACGATCGCGATGGTCGAAGACAGACTGAAGAAAGAAGATTGTAAAAACGGTGCGCTGCTGGATGGTTTCCCGCGCACGATCAAACAGGCAGAAGCGCTGGATAAAATGCTTGAAAAGTCATTCGGCGCCAAAGTGACCATCGTCCCCTGCATCGATGTCGATCAGGACGCGCTGGTCTCCCGGATCTCCGGCCGCCGCATGTGCAAAAACGGTCACGTTTTCCATGTGGTCACCAAACAGCCGAAGACCGAGGGTGTCTGTGATGTGTGCGGTGAGCCGCTGTATCAGCGGGCTGACGACAATGAGGAAACGGTTAAGACACGTCTGAATGCTTATAATGAAACGACATCGAAGCTGGTTGATTATTACGGGCCGAAAGGCTTGCTGAAAAAGGTCGACGGCAACATGTCTATCGCAGATGTGACAAAAGCGATCCTCGCAGCAATTGATGAAGCAATCTAACGAGAGAACAGTAAAGAGGTCAGAAAATCATGAGTTGGGAACGACAGGTATGTATCAAGACTGCAGATGAAATCAAAATCATGCGGGAGGCGGGTGTCATCAATGCGGAAGCCCTGAAAGCGGCCGCTGAAGCCTGTGTCCCGGGGAATTCAACCTGGGATGTGAATGCTGCCGCTGATGCGGTCCTGAAAAAATACCATGTCGTTTCCGCTTTCAAAGGAGTTCCGGGGCCGATCCCTTACCCGGCAAGCACCTGTGTCAGTGTGAACAACATCCTCGTTCATGGCATTCCTTCAAAGAATGTTGTGCTGAAAGAGGGTGATATCGTCTCCATTGACTGCGGTGCGACCCTGAAGGGCTATGTGGCGGATTCCGCCGTCACGGTCGGCGTGGGGAAGGTTGGCGAAGAAGCTGCAAAGCTGATGGATGCCACCGAAGGCTCGCTCTATGAAGGAATTCTCAAGATGGTTCCCGGAAATCACACCGGGGATGTCTCGGCTGCCATCCAGGCATTTGCGGAAGGCCGGGGTTACTATCTCACAAAGCAATACACCGGTCACGGTGTAGGACGCAGCATGTGGGAGGCGCCCCAGGTTCCGAATGCCGGCGTAAAGGCCGGCACCGGGCTGAAGCTGAAGGCCGGAATCACGATCGCGATCGAACCGATGCTTTTGATCGGAACGGAAGACACCAAAGTCATGAAAGACGGTTGGTCAGTCTCCTCGGTCAACAAAAAGCTTACCGGACATTTCGAGCATTCGATCGCTGTTACTGAGGAAGGCCCGATGATCCTGACTCTGCTTGATAATGATGAACCGCCTGTCGTCTTCAACCCGGCTCACAAAAATCGGGTTTTGAGCAAAGAATGATTGTCACAAAGAATTATTGGAAATTCGATAATTTGCTGATTCAGGTTATAATAGACAGGCTATCTGAAAAAGACGGGTGTGTTTTGTGCGCGCCTGGAGGAGTAATAAAATGAAGGTTACTTCATCTATCAAAAAACGATGTTCAAAATGCAAGATCGTCAAACGCGGTGGTCGTTTGTACGTTATCTGCGAAAACCCGAAGCATAAACAGCGCCAGGGATAAAAGAGGGTATAAATGGCAAGAATTGAAGGTGTTGATCTTCCGCGTAATAAACGGATAGAAACCGCATTAACTTACATTTATGGGATCGGCCTCACCCGCTCCCAGAAAATTCTGAGTGATACAGGCGTTAACCCTGATGTTCGTGTTCGCGACCTTTCGGATACCGATGAAAATCTGATCCGTGAATATATCGCGAAAAACTACACTGTCGAAGGTGACCTTCGCCGTGAAGTTCAGATGAACATCAAGCGCCTTGTCGAGATTGGCTGCTATCGCGGATTCCGGCATCGCCGCAATCTGCCCTGCCGTGGTCAGCGAACCCGCACGAACGCCCGCACTGCAAAAGGTCCGAAGAAGACCGTTGCCGGACGCGGCCGCCGTCGTGGAGCAACCAAGAAATAAACCTGATCTTAGGTGTGCGATCAATTGCAGGTTTGGGGCATCCTTTCCCCCAGCGGCTGCCTGCAATTTTCGCATGTTAAGAAACGGAATATTTCATCTATATAAAGTTATAAGAGGAAATAATGGCTCAAAATGTACGCTCAGCGCGTCGTGCAGCAACTGCACGTAAAGTAAAGCGCACCATGTCCTCAGCACAGGTGCACATTTTCGCTTCCTTTAATAACACCATCATCACCGTTACCGATGCGATGGGTGCCCCGGTCTGCTGGGGAAGCTCCGGCGCAGTCGGTTATAAAGGTTCCCGCAAGAGCACTCCGTTCGCTGCTCGCCTTGCTGCCGAACAGGCGATCAAGACTGCTCAGACGATGGGTATTCAGGAAGTAGATCTGATCATCAAAGGGCCCGGCCCGGGTCGTGAATCTGCTATTCGTGCTGTCCAGGGAATGGGCATGAAAGTCCGCTCCATCAGCGACATCACACCGGTTCCGCATAATGGCTGCCGTCCGCCAAAGAAACGCCGCGTGTAATTTAGAAAGGAACTACAATGGCAAGATATACTGGTCCGGCCTGTCGTTTATGCCGGCGTGAAAATGAAAAACTGTTTTTGAAGGGTGAACGCTGCTTAACCGGTAAGTGTTCTTTTGAACGCCGGGCTTATGCCCCCGGTGATCATGGAAAGTCCGGCGGCAGCCGCGGTGGTGACAAAGCCTCCGATTACGCCCGCCAGCTCCGTGCAAAGCAAAAGGCCCGCCGCACTTACGGCGTGCTTGAACGTCAGTTCCGCCGCATGTTTGGCATCGCTTCCAAACGCCGCGGTCAAACCGGTCTGACTTTGCTCCAGTTACTGGAAACCCGTCTGGATAATGTCGTCTTCCGTCTTGGTTTTGCTGAAAACCGCGCTCAGGCCCGTCAGCTGGTCTCTCATGGCCACTTCCAGGTCAATGGGGTTCGCTCTGACATCCCGTCCATGATCCTGGTCCCCGGCGATCAGATCACCATCTGCGAAAACTCCAAGAACAAGGCTTTCTTCAAGAATTTCGGCGAAGTTGCTGAAAAACGCAATTGTGTCGGCTGGCTCGATCGCGATGTGAAAGCGATCAGCGGACGTGTTCTGCGCCTGCCCGAACGTGCGGAAATTGACGGAAATATCACTGAACAACTGATCGTTGAATTCTATTCACGATAAGCTGATTAGTCCAATACGCGGTCGTATTCGGTGTATTGGGAAGGGATGGTGATAATTGGCAACACTAATGAATATGGTAACACCTACTGTCAAGCTTGAACGCGATGCGGAAAACTACGCAAAGTTCGTAATTTCTCCGCTGGAACGCGGTTATGGCGTAACACTTGGTAATGCACTGCGCAGGGTACTGCTTTCGTCTCTGGACGGTGCTGCAATTACCTCTATTCACATTCAGGATGTGAGCCACGAATTCAGTGCGATTCCCGGCGTACGGGAAGATGTGCTGCAGGTTATGCTTCAGATCAAACAGATCCGCCTGATATTGCATGATGTGACAGTTTCGCACATGAAGCTTGAAGTAACCGGTGACGGTGAAGTCACTGCTGCTGATATCCAATGCCCGGCTGAAATCGAAATTGTGAACCCGGAACTCTACCTGTTCACGGTGGATGATCCGAAGACAAAACTGGAAATCGACCTGACAGTTGAAAAAGGCCGCGGCTATCTGCCCGCAAATGACAGAAGCGGCCATCTGCCCATCGGCGAACTGCCGGTCGATGCGATTTACAGTCCCATCAAACGCGTAAACTGGAATGTAGGCAATGCTTTGTATGGCCAAAGCACGAACTATGACAAACTTGAACTTGAAATCTGGACTGACGGAACAAAGAAACCCGAAACTGCTTTGGGTGAAGCTTCCAGGATCCTGATTGAGCATCTCCGCTATATCTCCGGGATCAATGAAGAAATTCTGCCGATCATCTCGGAACCGGAAGCTCAGCCGGGTTCTCACGTTTCCAGTGAGATCCTGGACACCCCGATTGAAAACCTTGATCTGTCCGTTCGTGTCTTCAATTCCCTGAAACGCACAGGTGTCACCTCCGTTGGTGATGTCCTGGATCTGTTGGACAAGGGCGATGATGCTGTAAAATCGATCCGTAATTTCGGTGAGAAAAGCCTTGATGAACTGCGCGCCAAGCTGCAGGAAAAAGGTTACCTGAAGAAAGATAAAGAATCGGAGTAAAAATGCGACACGGAGTTGCAGGTAAGAAATTAGGAAGAACATCTTCGCAGCGCAAGGCCCTGCGCACGACCCTGGTTCGTCAGCTCTTTGAGCATGAACGCATCCAGACCACGCAGGCAAAGGCTCTTGCTTTCCGCGGCGATGCCGAAAAACTGATCACCCTGGCGAAGAAGGGTAACGATGGCGATCAGATTCAGAAGATGAATGCTGCACGCCTGGCTTCTTCCCGTCTTGGAAACGATCGTGAGATCACAAAGAAACTCTTTGATGATATCGCCCCTCGTTTCGCACATCGCAACGGTGGTTACACTCGTATGATCAAGCTGGGCCCCCGCAAGGGCGACTCTGCTGAAATGGTTCTGATCGAACTGGTCAGTGAATAATGAATACTGATTCTTCTGCTGAAGAATCATTGTTGGTTGAACGTTACAAATTTACGATTTCTTACAACGGAACGGCTTTTTCAGGGTATCAACGGCAGGGCCAAACCAGGACTGTACAACTGGAAATGGAGAACGCACTGCGGAAGCTGGGCTGGAAAGAAGAATCGATAATCGGTGCCGGACGGACCGACAGCGGCGTCCATGCGGCCGGACAGGTGGTTTCGGCGGCTTTGGAATGGCATCACGGGGAGGAGCAGCTGCGTAATGCGCTGAATGCCGCCCTTCCCCCTGACCTGGCCGTGCTGAAGGTTGAAAAGGCGGCAGCGGATTTCAATGCCCGCTACGATGCCTTATCCCGGACCTACCATTATCACATCTACTTTTCGCCGGTTAGGCTGCCGCTCAGGGATGAATTTTCCTGGCGCATCTGGCCCGAACTATCGTTGGATAAACTGAATCAGGTCACCCGACACTTCCTGGGTATCCATGATTTCCGCGCCTTCGGTTCTCCGCCCCGAAAGAACCACAGCACGGTACGGGAGATCTTCACGAACCGCTGGGAAAAGCAATCTGATGACGCTTTCTGTTTTGTCATCGAGGCGAACGCCTTTCTATACCACATGGTCAGGCGCATCGTTTTCCTGCAGACAGCCTTCGGGCAGGGAAGTGTCACAGAAGAAGAAATCATCCGCGCGGTCAGAAACGGTATCGATGCAAAACCCGGACTGGCCCCCGCGAGAGGTCTTCAGCTCCGGTCGGTCCGCTATCCGGATCCGGATGAGAAACGTGAAATGAGACGAATTTATTAATGGAGAGAATGACCGTGGAAAAGACCTACGTCATTAAAGGTGAACCTTCCAGTGAATGGCTGTTGGTAGATGCCAACGGACAGGGGATTGGAAGACTGGCTACACAAATTGCGAATTATTTACTGGGGAAGCATAAGCCTGAGTTTACACCCGGCGTAAAGATGGGTGATTTTGTTGTCGTGATCAACGCCGCACATCTGGCGATCCCCCCGAAGAAAATGACAACGAAGATGTATTATCGTCACTCCGGATATCCCGGTGGTTTGACCGAAACGACCCTGAAAGATATGATGCGGACTTACCCGGATCGTGTTATTCGCAGCGCTGTTTGGGGCATGCTGCCTCACAACAAGCATGGCCGTGCGCTGATGACCCGTTTGAAGATCTATGCTGAAAACGAACATCCGCATGAAGCTCAGAACCCGACGCGTGTGAACTAAGGAGTAAATAATGGCCGGACAATATTTTGAAGGTATTGGTCGTCGTAAGAACAGTGTCGCCCGTGTCCGTGTTTCCAACGGCACCGGCGCTTTCACCGTGAACGATAAACAGGTTGCCGAATACTTCACCCGCTACGGCGATGTTGAAGCGATTCTCGGCCCCTTTGTTGCAATCAATCAGGATCAGAGCGGTTTCGATATCTCCGTCCATGTCAATGGCGGCGGCGTTACCGGACAGACTGATGCTGTCAAGCTGGGTCTTGCCCGTGCGCTCGTCAAGATGGACGAAACGCTGAAGCCGAGCCTTTCCCATGCCGGTTTGCTCACCCGCGATGCCCGCATCAAGGAACGCAAGAAGCCGGGTCTGAAACGCGCCCGTAAGGCCCCGACCTACACAAAACGTTAATCGTTTTGCCTGTATGGCTGAAAACAAAAAAGCTGACGGAAAGTCAGCTTTTTTGTTTTCAGGACGGAACACAGGGGACAGGTCTGCGGGGTCGGATTTTGGAGGCTCGTGCGCAGCATGTGCCGGAAGAATCTGACCCCAATCAATCTGAAAATGAAGAGGTTCAAACCACTTTTGGTACTGTATCGATATCGCGGGAACCGATAAGTTTAGGCGTAAGCGGCAGCTTTCTTTTCAAACTCTTCAATCGTCATATCAGAAAGCTCAGCAGCCTGCGATACTGTCAGCAGTCCTTTTGCGATCATTTTCATCATCGATAAGATCGTTCCTTCTTCACGCCCTTCTTCACGCCCTTCTTCACGCCCTATCTCACGCCCTTCTTCAATAAGATCTTTAACTGCTTTGCACATATCGATCGATATCTCCTTTTCTGAAAATTTCAAATTAGATTTGGTAACAACATTAATGACATTCGCTGTATCCCTGTCAACGGTTTCAAAGCTCTTATCCTGCTCCAGCATATTACGCAGTTCAAATTTATCCTGAGAATGTTTTATAAATTTCATTACCTGCCGGAATTCTGAGTGAAATTTTTCTATCTCCTCTTCAGACATTGCCTCGGGACTGATCAGGTTGATTCGATAATCCGGAATGAACCGGGCATAATCCCTGCTTGCATCATCAAACATTTCATGAAGGCTGATGGGTGCGTCCCATTTTTTACTGCCAAAGTATATTGTAAGGGTAATTACCGGCAGCAGTTTATCTTTCTTTGTAAAGCCGGAAAGATATTCATCACTGGTTAAGCCCTTTCCTTTCTTTTGAACATATTTTTTTGAGATGCTGCTGACTTGTGCCGAATAGTTAATCGCATCATAAAGCATATTTTTCGGGGGCATGGCATAATTGATTTTAGATTCGAGTTCTGTTCCCAAAAGAACATATACCGCCTTTTCATCTTCCATGATTTGCAGCACCTTCAGAATATCGCGGTATTTTTGAACCGAATTATTTCCATCCATGCCATACGGAAGAGCAATTTCTGTAATATCTCTTTCTCTCAGGTGGTCCGGCTGAATGATCTGGTTCCCTCCAAAGAGAAAATAATTGAAAATATCAGCAAAAATATGATTTCGGCTGACATAATTTTTTGTAATATCATCAATTTTGCCCATATGTTGTCTCCTGATTATATTTTACAACGAATAATGGGGAAAATCAATAGAATAAATCGAGCACTTTCTCCTATAAGAACTCACTATAAAGAGGGCCATTGGCAGACATTATATGCCGAGTCCGCACAGGGGACAGGACCCCGCTGCAAGTAGAGGGACGGTACCCGTAGGGGCCCGTACCTCGGGGAAGGAGCGCTCAATTTATCCAAGGTAAGATCGTCCTCCCCGGGGTACAGGCCCCTGCGGGACCCGTCCCCTTTCTTTTTTATTTTCATCAGATTTCACAAAAAATCAAAAATGTATGATATGATTATCTTTGCGACACAACTGTATATTTTTGCGTTCTAAAAGACGTTTAAGTGGAATGTGTTTTTGTCTCTCGGCAAAAACGCAGGCTCTCTTTTTTCGCATTCTACTTACACGTCGAAAAAGTTGTGTCGCAGCAATGGAGCAAGCGTTTTTCGTGCGCAAGCTTCAATGCCTGCGCACTTTTTATTTAAGCTGAGAAATTAGGAGATAGTTATTATGGAAAATATTAGAAAATATCGCTTATTATTCTATATGTTGTTTATTATATGCATATTTGATTTTCAAAATATTTCCTATGCTGATACTATTCTTACATATGAAGATATACAAAAAGTCTTTGCTCAAGCACAAAAAGAAAAGACTCAGACTAAATTAAATTGTGGTGGATTTGTTGAAGGGTTATTTACAAAAAGTTTACCTTATGACTTTCACTATTACGGAGCTGATTGTGCCTATCATGTAGGAACTGGATGCCGCTCAAGTATGTTGCAATATATGGAACCACTCCATGAAGTAACGATCGAGGATTTACAAAGAGACAAATCGATAATTCCAATAGGTGCCATCGTTTTTATGGCGAATGAAAAAGATAACTGTGCAGGTCATATAGGTGTATATACAGGCGATGGAAAAATGTGGAATTTAGTAACCGAAAATGATATCGGTTATCCTAGAGAATCAGATTTGTTTTCAAGTCCCTTTACCTATTCTGGTCCTGGAACGCTAAAATCAACTTATTGTTTTACAGACGATGGAACACCAATGGTTAGCTATACGTCCTTAGTTGGTTGGACAATTTGGAAAGGGTTTACCCTTTATTCCGAAACTCCCGGCAGCTATCCGAAGGGCGCATTGGATAATGCTTATGGAACTGATCATGGTACGGTTCACATCAGCGGATGGGCTTATGATCCGGATGCAGTAAACGAGGATTCAATACTTGATGTATATATTGGTGATAATGCTTACAGGGTGACAGCCAATCATATTTCAAGACCTGATGTACCGCAATATTATGGAAATATTGGGGATTATCATGGCTTCGATCTTGAAGTATCGGTCAGCGAAAGAGGAACTTTTCCGTTACGTGTTTATGCACTTGATTCCTGGAGTACAAATTATGCGGAAAAAAACACTTTAATCGGAAACAGGGATTCTATAACAATTTCAACTCCTGTTGGCACGCTTGACGTCAACGGAATTCTCGATGGGCAAAATACTGATTCTCTTGGAGATTATGCCACATGTAATGTCTACCTGAATGGTGTCTTAGCGGAATTAGGCCAAAATGTCAGTGACTACTATAATACAACAATAGATGCAGGAACCAATTATCGAGTTGTTATTACGCCGAATGATGGATATACTATTGATGGCGATGATGTCTGGACCGGAACCATTACTGCAGGACAAAAATCACTCGTAATTCCCAACTTACAATCGGTAAATCTGAAGGTCAATGGTTATGTTAATGGCGAATTAAAAGACAACCTGACAAATATCGGTACATTTGATGTATTGATTTCCTATCCGAACGAATTTCCTCATAAATTTTATGATGATGTCAGCTCATTTAATGAACGTATCCCTATTGGCATGTATTATGAGATTAACGATTTTAAAGGGAAGAATGGCTATAAGTTTGCTGGTTTTGCTACCGGGGATTATTCAAATTATGGCAGAATGTTACAAGGCGGAACAACAACGGTGACGCTTGTCTTTGACGAGGAAGAAATCAGTTTGGTACCGGGACAATGGTATGAGCGATCCTCTCTTCCCTCCTGGGTAACATCTGAAGATTACGATATCGAATACAAGAGCCAAATCAGCCAATATGCTGCTTCATCACCGGGTACCGGATGGGAGAGGACAGGTTCCGGTACAACAGTATATGAAAATTCCGGTGATCTTTATTCTTCTGATATAAAACTTGCCGAATCTGACACGAGAGTACAAGCTGGTTATTATTACTATCATTTCTGCGGTCGGTCAGCCGGTTTAAGTATTAACTATACAATGGATAGTGATGGTCATAATCACTGGGATCAAATCAGTGATCCAAACAGTGTTGTGGAAGTTGGTGTTCAGACTGATAGTACAGGTCGTGAATACTATAACCTCCAATGGGCGTCCGGAGGTGATGCATATTGCAGTTCCGGAGTAACCTGTGATGGCAGTTATGGTACACATGGAAGTCATTCCAATTATTGGTACAAAATGTACCTTTATCAAGATCGTGTTCCAGTGGAGACTTACTATACCTGGGTAAAAGATACCGACTGGCAGAGTACACCTGTTACCGGTGCAGATTCAGTGTCTTATCGTTTCAGAATGAAGGAAACGACTGCTTCCGAACCAATTCTTGAACCAAATATTGAAGAACCGATTATTAATATTTCTGTTTTTGATATAGATCAAAATGGTGTGTTGGTTCAATATAACGGTGATGCTTCAACGGTGGTTATTCCGGATGGCGTCACGGCGATTGGTGAGAGTGCATTTGCAAACAAGGATTTTATCGAATCCGTCATCATCCCGGAAGGTGTTACAGCCATTGAAGAGCGGGCTTTTGCAAATTGTGTGGTATTAAAAAGTGTCACCTTTCCCGAATCATTGGAAACAATAGGAGGATGGGCTTTTGCGAATTGTAATTCACTGGAACTGGAAGGAGACTGGATCCCCGCATCAGTAACATCTATCGGTCAATCCGCATTTTATCACTGCTACTATGTAAAATCCGTTCATATTCCTGGTGGAATTACAGAAATCGAAACCAGTACATTTGAAGGATGTTATTATTTGGCAGATGTTACGATCCCGGACAGTGTTACGAATATTGATTCCTTTGCCTTTTCCGACTGTCCGTATTTAGAAACAATATCTTTAGGCAGAAATATTCAATCAATAGGCTATAGTGCGTTCTCTTCGGAAACTGAACTCTATGTCTATCCTGATACCTATGCTTATCAGTGGGCACTGGAAAATGGATGCCAGTATACATTGCTGGATGAAGAGCCTGTTTCATCAGATTTTGTCATTGAAAATGGCGTATTGACTCAATATACGGGTGAGTCTTTTAGCGTTATCATACCTGATGGAGTAACAGGCATAGCAGGCAGAGCTTTTACCATGTATCCTTATAATGGTTCACTTACTATTCCGAATAGTGTAACAGAAATTGAAAAAAACGCCTTTTTGGGACCTGAATTGTTGATTGTCAACGCTGGATCATATGCTGAATCATGGGCAATAGAGAATGACTGGCGTTTTCATCGAACAAGTGATGGTGATTTCACAGTTGTTGATGGAACGTTATATTCATACATAGGAACCGAAAGCGCTCCGATAATTCCATCAGACGTGGAAAGAATTGGACGATTGGTCTTCTACGACAATAATACTATTGAAAGCATCTCGATTCCGGATGGTGTGACCTATATAGGTTCAAATGCATTCAGCTATTGTCGTAATTTGACCAATATTTCCATTCCTGACAGTGTACAAAATTTTGGTGCTGCTGTATTTCATGGGAGTGACAAACTTGAAAGTGTCGTGATCCCGGAAGGTGTTACAACATTGGGATCTTCAATGTTTGATGGATGCAGTAATTTGACAAGTGTAACATTACCATCCACTATTACAGAAATTAAAACAGGTGCATTTTGGGGGTGCAGCAGTCTGACAAGTCTGATAATTCCCGATAATGTTCAATCGATAGAAAACAGAGCATTTGAAAACTGTGATAATTTGAAAAATCTGACGATTCCGCGTAGTGTTCAGTCAATTGGTGACACAAACGTAATACCTCTGACCACAACTTTGTCTGTGTATAAAGACAGCTATGCCGAGCAATGGGCAGAAGAGAATGGGTATACGTATATCATCATTGGCGAAGACAATCCAATGCCGGTTATTAGGGAAATATCGGTGACATCAAAATATGCTTATGATTACTGCCAAATTGAAAGACAAGCGTTTCCCGTAAGTTTTTCAGAAGATATCATTATTCCGGTAGGGACGCAATTATATCATTCTGAAGGTGTAACCAGCGTAGTTGAATCCGATTCCGCTGCGGATTTATTTGATTTTATTTTTTTGACCAGAAAATGTGTAGATGAAACCTGCGCACAGGTTACATCTACAGATGCATACGCATATACTGTAACAACACAAAATGGACCTGATTATTTAAATTTAGAAACAGCACGTAAAGGGGTTTTTAATTCTGAGAATGGTATTGGCACTCGTTCAGTTTTTGCATTGAGGCCGTTCGGCACAGATGAATATCCTTTCTCGATTTCCGGGTTGAGAATCGTGGTAACAGAACCCGGTGATTATGTGGTTTATGCCTTTGTTCCGCTTTCTGAACGGATAAAATCGGAACCAACAAATTATTATTCAAAAATTCATGTGATCATAAATGACTCAGGTAATCTTGAAGTCTGTAGAAATTCTTATGATGTAACTTTCAAGGTGGCTAATGGTTCCTGGAATGATGGAACGACTGCGGATAAAGTTGTGACTATAGAAGGAAACTCTGCCGATACGCTCAAGTTATCGGAAGACCAAATCCCGGCCGTGGGAGCGAAGCCGTCTGCAAATTATAAAGTTGGCAGCTGGGATGTGACTCCGGATACAGAGACTGCGATCTCAGAAAATACGACCTACACCTATACCTATGCGGCAAAATCAACAGTATCTCATACTGTTACCTTTAAGGTAGTCAACGGATCCTGGAATGATGGGACGATTGCGGATAAGACGGTAACACTGAGCGGGTGGGGCA
>CAYWKZ010000009.1:0-3660 GCA_964459115.1 uncultured Leptolinea sp.
TATGGATTACTAAAATTTCCCCGAATGTTGGAAGTATCGGCAGATGCATTCAAATATCGTCTGAAAAAAACTGAGAAATTCCGAAAAAATGAGCTCCTGTGATTCTGTTACAAAACCTTTGGTCTGGTTTGAAAAACTATTTAGTAATCAGGTTTATTGACTTTTCCGCAATTTAAATTTATAATACCTATATTAAAAGTGCGAAAACTTATATATTTACTTGAGTATTCGCGATATAAACGAGGGATTATGATAGGAAGAGAAAAAGAAGTCAGTGAACTAAATCGTCTGTATTATGGACAAAAAGCCGAATTAGTCGCTGTGTATGGACGAAGACGCGTAGGGAAAACTTATTTAATCGATGAGACTTTTCGTAACAAAATTACCTTCCGTCATTCAGGATTATCTCCTTTTGAATCAGAAAAAAAAGGACTTCTGAAAGAACAATTGAACCAATTTTATTATTCTCTGCTGTCCCATGGTATGAAAAGAAGCCATCGTCCCGAGAGTTGGCTGGAAGCCTTTTTTATGCTGGAGATGTTTTTACAGGAACGTGACAATGGAGATCGCCAAGTCATTTTTTTAGACGAACTTCCATGGTTGGATACATCACGATCCGGTTTTATGACAGCTTTTGAAGGATTCTGGAATAACTGGTGCTGCCATCGTAAAAATGTGATGGTCATTGTTTGCGGCAGTGCAAGTTCATGGATCCGGGAGAAACTGATCAATAACCATGGCGGATTATACGGCAGAGTCACGTATGAGATCCAATTGTCCCCTTTCACACTCAAAGAGTGTGAAGAATATCTCAAATCAAATGGAGTTTATCTGTCAAGATATGAAATATCACAGAGTTATATGATCTTGGGAGGTATTCCTTATTATCTCGGATATTTTGATAGCGGGAAAAGCCTTGCTCAAAATGTCGACAAGCTCTTTTTTACAAGTAAAGCAAAGCTTTCAGATGAGTTTAACCGCTTATTTGATTCCACTTTCGACAGTCCGGAATTTATCAAAAATATTGTTCGCATCCTTTATACCAGAAATGCCGGTTTTACAAGAAAAGAAATAACAGAACGCCTTGGCATTTCGGATGGAAGCCGATTAACTGAAAGCTTGCGGGCATTGATTGCCAGTGATTTTATTGTTCGTTATGTTCCATTTGGATTCAACAGGAATGAAGATCATTATAAACTTGTGGATCCTTTTTGCATTTTTTGGCTTCACTTTATGAACCAGCGGCATGAGGAGAGCGAGAATTATTGGCTTACGAAACAGGATTCGCCTGCTGTTGCTGCATGGCGAGGGCTGGCATTTGAACAGGTATGTTTTAATCATATCCATCAAATTAAAAATGCATTGGGGATCAGCGGAGTTTACACAAAACAATCGGCGTGGTCGAAACGCAGTGATGATACAGAGGGTACGCAGATCGATCTTCTTATTGAAAGAAATGATAATATTCTGAATTCCTGTGAAATTAAATTCACAGGAAAAGAATTTAAAGTAGATAAGGATTATTATATGGTTCTTATGCGCCGGAAAAATCTGCTTTCAGAAAAGGTTTCACAAAAAGTATCAGTTCATAATACGCTGATCACAACATTTGGATTGATTCGCAACGAATATAGTGGAATTTTTACAAATGTAATAACTCTGGACGATCTGTTTTTATGACACTGTCATATAAGAATTATCGAATTCATGCGGTCCTGTCCTTCTCGACTCACTGGCTCTTGTATGAACGTCTAAACGCCGGTTTTCCGAATTCGTTGTCCTGATTTCAGAGACAAGCGTGCAAGATTATTTATAATTATCCCAAAAATAATGAAAAGGAATCAGAATAGTGTGTCGGTGGGGTGGCGTCTCCAGACAACAGGCACATAAGGATGAAGACCATGTTTGAAATTGAACAAAATTTGATCGAGAAGCAGATACAGGCTTACCTTAAAGAAAACGGGCTGCCTGAAGCAGTGATCCAGTGGGCTTGGATCCCCTTTGCCGGCAACTGGGGAATGGCGACCTCTTTCTTCCAGCTGGCTTCGCAGGACGCGAAGGCGAAGGGCGTGAAGATGAACGTGGCGGCGCATGCTCAGGAGATCGCGCAGGGCATCGCGGACGTCATTGAACTCCCCGACGGGTTTGAACGGGTGGAAGCGACCCGCGGCTATCTGAACCTTTATTTCTCCACGCGGGATTACTCAAAGCGTGTCATCGATACCGTGCTCAGTGAAGGCAATGATTACGGCAAGGGCGCCCCGACCGGTGAACGGGTGATGGTCGAGTTTTCCCAGCCGAACACGCACAAGGCTTTCCATGTGGGCCACCTGCGCAACGTGATCCTCGGCAATTCCATCTGCAACATCCTGGAAAAGTCCGGCGATGAAGTGGTTCGCGCGAATTATCTCGGTGACATCGGTCTGCATGTGATCAAGTGGATGTGGTGCTACCTGAAACATCACAACGGTGAAAAGCCGACAGAAGACATCACCCGCTGGATGGGTGACGTCTATGCGGAGGCGGACCGCCGCCACCATGACGAGCCGGAAGCCGATGCGGAGATCCGCGCGCTCTTTGCCCGCTGGGACCGCCGGGATCAGGACGTGGTGGACCTGTGGAAGGAAACGCGGCAGTGGAGCCTGGACGGATTTGACGACATCTACAATGAGCTGGGCGTGAAGTTCGACCATCTTTACTTCGAAAGTGAAGTGGAGGATTCCGGCAAGGTGATCGTCGATGAACTGATCGAAAAAGGGCTGGCAACCGATGAACGTCCGGAGGGCGCAGTGGTGGTGAAGCTGGATGACCTGTGCGGGACAAAGGACAAATACCGTGTGCTGGTGGTGCTGCGTTCGGACGGGACTTCCCTTTATGCTACCAAGGATCTTTCCCTGGCGATCAAAAAATTTGAGCAGTTCGACCTGACCAAATCGATCTACGTGATTGATGTGCGCCAATCGCTTTATATGCAGCAGATCTTCAAGACCATGGAGTTGATGGGCTATCCGTGGACGAAGAATCTGGTTCACCTGGCCTATGAGATCGTCAACCTGCCGGGTAACGTGACCATGTCCTCCCGTGACGGCACGGTGGTGTTCCTGCAGGACCTGCTGGTGGAGGCCACTGCCCGCGCGCTGGCCATCGTCAACGAAAAGAATCCGGACCTGCCGGAAGAGACCAAGAAACAGATCGCGCATACCGTTGCACTCGGCGCGCTGAAATATTCCATGCTCTCCCGTGACAACACCAAGATCGTCACCTTCGACTGGGAAGCTGCGCTGGATTTCAACGGGCAGGCTGCTCCCTACATTCAGTACGCGGCGGTCCGTGCCAATTCCATCCTGCGCAAGGCCGGCGGTGTGCTGCCGGAATCTTTGGCGCCGGACTATGAACTGACGGACAGTGAGGTCCAGCTGATCGACCTGATCGCCCGTGTTCCGAAGGAAATACAGCGTTCCGCAAAGGAGCTGAAGACACTGTATCTGGCGAACCTGGCTTATGACCTGGCGCAGGCTTACAATAACTTCTACCGCAACTGCCCGGTGATCCAGGCGGATGAAAATGTGAAAAATTACCGTCTGCGTCTCTCTGCCGCTGCCCGTCAGGCCATCATCGTCTGCCTGGCGCTGCTGGGGATCGACACGCCGGAAATGATGT
>CAYWKZ010000009.1:3760-23946 GCA_964459115.1 uncultured Leptolinea sp.
CAGGCCATCATCGTCTGCCTGGCGCTGCTGGGGATCGACACGCCGGAAATGATGTAAACCGGTTGCAGGCTAAAATATCAAAAAAGCGCGGTTTCCGCGCTTTTTTGATTTCTTACTTCTTACTTCTTATTTCTTATTTTTCTTCGCTCAGCATACATATCAGGGGCCAGGCTGCGGCTTTCATCATGATGAGAATCACCAGGCTGTGGCGGGCAAATTCGTATTCGTCGGCAAGGGTGACGCCGGTGCAGAGAATGTAGGGGCTGAGGACAAACAGCAGCGGGAAGGCGTAACGCTCTCCTTCGGGTTTCCTGAAAGCTGCCAGGATCCCCGCCGTGCTGATCAGGATCATGAGCACATTGGGCAGATTGCATGAGAAAAATTTGACGATCGTCCCCGGCAGCAGCTGTTTGAAACCGAAGGGTGTGAAGGTGTAACCGATCTGTTCAAAGGCTTCCTTTTCAAACCCTTCCGACCAGGCTGTTTTCAGGGTTTGGAATGGTGTTCGCAGCAGATAGCCGACATAGGTTTTCAGCCCGTTGGAGAGGATCCATTCACGAAGCGGCGTCATCTCCTCCGAGTTGAAGAGTTCCGAGCTCATCATGTGTTCCACACCGTAAAGCTCTTCGATCCGCGGTGGTGTGGGCATGCCGGCTTCGATGAAATATTCCATCCCGCCCGGGGTCCGGGCGATCCGGTTGAAAAGAACGTTCTCGAAGGGATATTGCCAGCGCTGGCCGGTGTTGTTCATGGCCAGGAAGCATATGAGCGCGAGCGCGGCGCAAAGAAGCACCATGACCCTGCGCTGAGAGCGCAGACGGTTCAAACAAAGCAGCAGCACGAGGATCAGAACCACGGTCCAGACTGCAGAATCACGGGACTGCGCATAAAGCAATGCACTCAGCGCCGTGCACAGGGCGGGGAGCGGCTGCCAGCGCTTTCCGCTGTTCGGCTGCAGCAGCCAGAAGCAGCTGCCCATCAGCAGGAGCGCTGCGGAGATGGAAAGCGATTCACTCATGATGATCTGATCCCAGCGCGTCACGTTGGGAATGCAGCCAAGTCCCAAAGTCAGGATGACCAGGAGTTTTTTCCGGATGTCCGTCCGGCAGAGTGCGGCGGCTCTTTGGGCGAAAAATCCCCAGCTGAGCAGTGAAAACACCAGCTGGACGATGGTGATGGTTTTCAGGTCCTGTCCGCAGAGTTTATATACCAGCGGTATGAAAGCCGGCCGGGCAATGCAGTACCAGATCTGATCGTGACAGTACTCCCTTCCCCGCAGGATGTCTGTCACCGGCATTTCGGACATGCCGAGGTAGGATTCCGAATCGAAAAAGGTGAGCGGAGCACTGACGGTGCAGAACTGAATGACGCGGAAAAGGATGAACACCGCGAAGGCTGCCGGGCCGAAGATCCTGAGGTCCCATTGGGGCAGGAGCTTTATCGCGCTCAATGTCCCGGCAAAACAGAGCGGGAAAACGAGCAAACAGACGGCGATGAACTCCGCCAGACCCGCAGATGGGGGGAATTCATGGTCAAAACTCAGGCGGGAAAAGTCTGTGTTGTTGAGCGGCCTGCTTTGTGATCTCCCATCCCAGCTGATTTCCGCGATCCCTTGATGCTCATCGGAGACAAATTCGATGGTGACCTTGTCTCCGGTGCGACCATGCCAGGTCAGTTCGGCGCTTTCATCCTGAAGGGTTACGCCGTTATCTCCGGGAGAACAGTTCCCGGTGCAGCGGAGCGCGGCGAGCGGGATGTCACCTCCTTCCCGGTGCAGCCAGGTGAGCGTTACCGGGCGGATTTCCCCGTTTTCATCCGGAATAGTTCGGAGGGACAGGTCGTGTGCCTGATACAGTCCGGTGTCCGGCATGGGAAACCAAATCATGACGCAGACGGTGAGAACCAGGGAAATGAGCAATATTGGCAGCCACTCTCGGCGCGCAAGATTGCGTATAGACTTATTTGGTAGGGAGAAAAGCAGGAAGAAAATGAGTCCGCTGCCGGCTGCAGCCAGCCCGAGCCTGCCGACCAGGCCTTTGGCGGTCAGCGGCAGCAGCTGAAGCTTTTCACAGTAGAAAACGAAAGCCCCCGCAGCAGCGGCAAGTATGCCTGTAATGACCGGTAAAGCGTTCAGAAAGCCCGGATTTGCAGATTCACGTTTCTCATTCTTCATTCTTCAATTCTCATTCTCACTTCTTCATTCTTCATTCTTCATTCTTCATTCTTCATTAAATGTCATGTCCCGTCCCGAGAAGGCACTGCGCTGTTTCCGCTCAGCGAAGAGAGCGTGATAGCTTTTCGAAATGCGGCTTTCCCAATCCAGACCGAGCAATTCGGCGGACCGCCTGATGGCTTCATCATCCGGCCCTTCGATCTCAATGTAATCTCCGATGGGTGTGTGGTCGACGAACAGTTCCGTATCATTCAGGCGGTAGATGCTGCGGTATTTTTCGTAGATGAACACGATCTCGTAGCCCAGCCGTTCGAGGATCAGAGAGGTGTTGTCAAAATTCATGACGACAGTCTCGATCTCTTCCCGGTCGGCAAGATTTTTGTCATTTTTATTTTCAGCCTTATAGGTCAGCACCGCGGTGCCGCCGTTGTCCCGCAGCCGCAGCACCTGATGGGTTTTGGTCAGCGTCCCGTGCGGGTCGTCCCAGCGGATGTTCCGTTCGAATTGTGTCGGCTGTTCAAGCGCTGCCCCCAGTGAGGAAATGCGGGGAAGGATATCTTCAACAGAACCGATTGCAAACTTTACTTCCAATTCCCGATTGTTTTCCCTCATTTCACATACCTCATATTTCTTATTTCTTATTTCTTATTTACTTTATCGTTTCCATCCATTGCAGGGTGCTGCGGATGAATTCCGCCCGGAAGCTGTAAACCAGATGCAGGTAGTCATCGTGGTCCGGATGCTCGGTGAGTATCTTTTCAATGTTTGCCAGCCAGGTCTGGCAGCGGTGTTTTTGTGCTTCAATGAGGCGCCGTTTCTCTTCTTCCGGACGGTCCTTGAGAAAATAAAGTTTGCCCAGAAAGTCTGAGCGGATTTCATTCATGTGGTCCACCGGGGAATGAAGCCAGTTTTCAAAGGCAGCTTTCCCTTCCGGCGTAACGGTGCAGATCTTGCGGGCAGGGAGCTGTGCTTCCTGGTCGATCGTTGTGCTGATAAGTCCGTTTCGTTCAATTTTGTCCAGCACCGCATAAAGACGGCTCTGGCGGAAGGTCCAGAGCGCCTTCAGCTCTTCGGAGCTGCTCACCTGTTTATAGAGATCATAAGCGTGCGTCGGCTGCCGGTTAATGAGACCGAGCAGCAAAAAATCCATGGTAAGGGGGTCTTGTGGTCGCGGCATGATGTTTTCCTGTTTTTCTTTACATTATAACAAGTTTTTTTCGTCTATTGTCTGTCCGGTTCAGGCTCCTGAAAACATTTTTACAAAAAAGATGTTGCGATTCACGGGGTTACCGGAATGACAGCGGGACAAAGGCATCTGATACAGGTGTTCCTGCTTCGCGTATATGAGAAGCCCTTTTCCCTTATCGACTGTGGCCAGCGCGTGAATCGTAACGGAGAAGCTTGAACCTTGCGGATCAGGCTGTGGGTCTGTCACCATGTGTGTCATCTTGGGCTCTGAACAGGTACAATATACATACATTTCACTGGTTTCAGTCCATGATCATACGAAGAAAGAACGAAACGACATTCATGAAAGAAAATAAAAACAATATCGGAAAAACGCACATACTCAGGATTCTTTTGGTCGTCATCACTGCGATAGCGATCCTGTTGTTTTTCCAATATATCTTTCTCAACAGACTGAACCGGGAGCACGCGTATCAGACCGGAGAGGTCATGGTTGAGCAGATCGGGAACCTGCTGGTATCCAATGACCGCAAACAACAGATTTTGACCGAAACGCTGAAAGAAAATTATATATCCAAAGCAAAAGCGGTCGCATATTTCCTTGACAGAAATCCCGGAATGGAAACAGACCTGTCCGAGTTGAATTATATTGCGAACCTGATGTCGATCGATGAGATCCACCTGTTCACGGATGAAGGTGTGATCTATTTCGGCACAGTCCCGAAATATTACGGTTATTCTTTTGATTCAGGCGATCAGATAGGTTATTTCAAACCCATGCTGACCGATAAAACCCTTTCCATGTGCCAGAATGTTACCCCGAATACGGCAGAAAGCAAAGCCATGATGTATGCGATCTGCTGGAACAGTGACGGAAGCCGCATGGTACAGGTTGGGATCGAGCCGCTGCGGTTGATCGAGGAGCTTCACGCCAATAAGATCAGTGAAGTCGTGGAAGGGCTGCCTGTCAATGCCGGAATGCACATCATTGTCGCTGAAAGGGAAACAGGTGAGATCCTTGGCAGTTCTTTGAGTGAATATTCAGGAAAGCTTCTTTCGGAAAGCGGCATTCCGTTCAGGGCGCCGATGGATGAGGAAACAATAAATTTTGTTTCAGCGCTGAAAAATGAGAGGGTATATGAGTCTGTCGGAAAAGCAGATAAATATATTATTCTTGTCTTGCAGTCTGTGCGGGAGGTCAACAAAGATATCCCGCTGCTGATGCTGATCGTTTTCCTTTACCTGCTGTTGGCCTCCGTTATTCTGATTTATTTCGTCAAAAGACTGACTGCCGGGATCCTTCGGGAGAAAAGAAACGCCTCTACCGATGCTTTGACCGGCCTGCAGAATCGCAGAGCTTATGAGGATGAGATCCTTTACCTGGAGGAATTGCCGAAAGCGGAGCGGAAAAACCTGATCTGCATGATGATCGACCTCAATGAACTGAAGCTGATCAATGACCGTCAAGGACACGATGCAGGGGACACGGCCATCAAGGTTTTTGCTAAAATCATCGATATGTTGTTCGGTCCATACGGAACGGTCTATCGTATTGGCGGCGATGAGTTCGCGGCTTTCCTGTTCATGGATGGTTCACAGCTGGTGCAGCTTATTGAAGACGCGGAGGCTGAAATCGCTGCCTGGTCTGCGAAGAACAACATCAATCTTTCCATGTCCTACGGAACAGTATCCACGGAAGAATATCCGGATCTGCCAATTGAGGATCTGACAAAAATCGCGGATGAGCGGATGTATAATGCCAAAACACTTTTTTATCAGAAATCCGGACATGACAGGCGGTCCTCCCAAAAAAACGGGTAAAATTATATTGTTGAATTCGGTGAATTTCCAATATAAATGAATTCAGGAGCATGTCTATGAAAAAAGTCGGGAAAATTGTCCTTGGCGGTCTTTATCAAAAAATAATCAATCTGGTGCTCTATTCGATCATTTTGGTTATCGCGGCTTTTACTGTGGTGTTGTTTTATCAGGTTTCTCACCTCAGAACGCTGGTGGCGGAAACCAATGAGAAGCAGAAAGAGTCTATCGCGGAAATTTCCCGGCAAACCATGGACAGTGTCCTGTCCTCCAGTATGGTGAGTTCCACGCGGGAACGCTCTTACATTGCCAACGATTTGTTTAACGACGCTGCGGAAAAGGTGATGATGCTCGGTGATTACGCGGAAAAGATCTTTGCGGATCCCGACGCATATCCGTTTCACGAGTTTTCCCTGCCCGACCCTGCAAAGGACGGCGAAATTACGGTTCAGCTTCTGGTCGATGAAAATGCCAAACCGAATAACCCGGAGGTGAACGATCGTCTTGGTTTGGCTGCCAACATGTCCGACATGCTGAGCTCTCTTTATCGGATCGGCGGGCTGAATTCCTGTTATATCGCGCTTCCGGACGGTGTGATGCTGCTGGCAGACAATAATTCTGCCGGCAAATTTGATGAACATGGCAACATGATGTTCATCCCGGTCAATGAGCGTGACTGGTATGTAGGCGCGAAAGAGACCGGTGACCTGTTCTTTACGGATGTCGTTCAGGATGTGTTCACCGGGCAGATCGGCATCATGCTGGGGTATCCGGTTTATCAAAACGGTGAACTGGCTGCTGTTGTGGGCGCGGATCTTCTCCTCGATAACATGGCTTCCGCGGTGGACGAGGCCAATGAGAACGGGTCATTCGTGTTTATTGTCAACGAGAACGGTCATGTGGTTTTTTCACCGATGAAAACCGGATTTCTGCAGGTGAAGGCGAATGCGAATGCGGTCGACCTGAGAGAATCCGAAAACACGGAATTGGCAGGTTTTATCCGCAGCGCACTGACACAGAATACTGATGTTCAAACCTTGAACATTGATGGCGCTGATTATTATGTGACCGGCGCTCCGATCGAATCTGCGGGATGGGCGCTTGTTTCCGCTGTCGGCAAAGAGCTGACCGATCAGCCGGCAGCCCTGATGGAGGAGATCTGCGACAGTATTCTCAATGACGCGACAGCCACTTTCGATAACGGACTGAACCAGGCGAAACGGGTGATCATCGTCCTGCTGATCGTTGCTGCGGCCCTGGGAACCGGCGCTGCTATGATTTTGTCGAAACGTATCGTGACCCCTTTGGAAACGATGACAAAGCGGGTGGCTTCCCTGAGCGGAGAAAACCTTCAATTCAAGATGGAGCCTGTCCTCCAAACCGGCGACGAGATCGAAGTGCTGGCGGAATCCTTTGCCAACCTTTCTGCTAAGACGGTGCAGTATGTCGATCAGGTGAAAAAAGTTACTGCGGAAAAGGAACGGATCGGTGCGGAACTGAACATGGCAACAGCCATCCAGGCCAGCCAGCTCCCGCGTCTGTTCCCGGCATTTCCGAACCGCTCTGAGTTCGATGTTTACGCTTCCATGACGCCGGCCAAGGAAGTGGGCGGTGATTTCTATGATTTCTTCATGATCGATGATGACCACATCGCTATCGTTATGGCGGATGTTTCCGGGAAGGGCGTCCCGGCGGCGCTGTTCATGATGGTTTCCCGTGTGCTGATCAAGTCCCATCTGCAGAACGGGGAAAAGGTTTCTGAAGCGCTGGCGAATGTGAATAACCAGCTGTGCGAAAGCAATGACGCGGAGTTTTTCGTCACCGTCTGGGTCGGTGTGATAGAGATTTCGACCGGGAAGGGCTCAGCTGCCAATGCCGGACATGAGCACCCGGCCTTGCGGAGGGTCGAAGGCAGCTATGAACTGATTTCTTACCGCCATTCACCTGCCGTTGCCACCATAGAGGGCATCCCCTTCCGTGAACATGAGTTTGAGCTTCATCCGGGCGACAGCTTCTTTGTTTACACTGACGGTGTGACCGAAGCTACGAACAAGGACAAGGAATTGTTCGGCAATGACCGTCTGCTCGAGGCTCTGAACAAGAACCCGGATGCCGATCCGAAAGAAGTGCTGGAAAACGTTATGGACGGGATCACCGGTTTTGTCGCCGGGGCAGAACAGTTCGACGACATCACCATGCTCAGCTTCAAATATAAAGGGCCGAAAAAGGCGTAATTATTCGGAAAGAAACAAAAAGGGGACAGTCATTTCAGCATCAGAGCAGTCTCCGTGTGCTTTGTTCTGAATAGGTACGATTTGAAAATAATTATAGAAGCTTTGACGGAGGAGAATAACAATGGTTTCAATACTTACGGTTCTGATGCCTGTGCTGCTGGTGGTTTTCCTGGGCTGGATCATACGAAGAAAAAACATCTTCAGCGAGAAAACAGTCGAAGAGCTGAAATTCATGCTGACAAACTTCATTCTCCCGGTTGCGATTTTTCATGCGCTTGCCGCAGCAAAATATACAAGTCAGACATGGATGCAGGTCGGGCTGATGCTTGTCGTGTTGATTGTTTCCTTCGCTGTCGGCTACCTCATGAAACCGCTGATCAAGCCGCCGTTCCGAAAATATGTACCTTTTCTGGTCTGCCTGTATGAAGGCGGGATGGTCGCTTATCCGCTGTATAACAAGCTTTGCGGCAGTGAAAACGTCTACCGGATCGCTGTTCTGGATATTGCGGCGATCCTTTTCTGTTTCGGTTTTTACATGAATGTTCTTGCCTTTGAGGAAAGAGGTGAAAAACCCGACCTGAAAAATGGACTTTTGAAAGCATTGAAAACTCCGGCTTTTGACGCCTCTTTACTGGGGGTACTGCTGGGTGCCAGCGGGGTAATGCAGGGGTTCCTCTCATCAGGACCGGGACAGGTTTATACGGCTGCGGTTCAGACGATTGTCGATCCGCTCGCCACCATGATCCTGCTGGTCGTCGGCTACAACATCCAGACGGACCGTGAGGTGTTGATTCCCTGCCTGAAAACCATTGGCCTGCGTGTTGTCCTGCAGGGAGGTTTGATCGCCCTGATGCTGTTTGCCGTGCATCGTCTGGCGCCCTCCAATCCGCTGACAGACAAGGCGATCCTGATTTATATGTCGGCACCGCCGACCTACAGCCTGCAATCCTTCATTAAAGACCGGAAAGGCGCCAATTACGCCTCAACAGTCAATGCGCTGTATATTTTTGTTTCGATAGCTGTTTATGCGGCAGCTTCGCTGCTCCTATAAAAACAGACAGGAATGAAAAATTACATTTGTCAGATAAAAAACATGATTAAGCTCTTGGGCTTTTCGGAATGTTTTGACAAAAAACTCCATCAAGTGTAAAATCTCTTTGCAATCAGTTTGATTGGTTGTGCATTGTTGTGAGTCAACTCCGGGAAACCGGAGAAGAAAATATAGGAGACAATATGAAAAAGTTATCCGTTTTGTTGGTCTTCGTGATGCTCGTCAGCGTTTTCTGCGCTGCCGCTGCTCAGGAAAAGAGCTACCTCGAACGCGCCTATGACGGCGAATTCAAGGGTACGCAGGTTGTTTTTGATGGCCCGTTTGTTGACAATGACCAGGTCTATTTCGAAGAATCCATTAAGGATTTTGAAGAAGCCACCGGCATTGACATTGTCTACGTCGGCAACAAAGACTTTGAATCCACCATCCAGATGCGTGTCGAAGGCGGCAACGCTCCTGATATCGCTGACTTCCCGCAGCCGGGTCTTCTGGGCAACCTTGCCAAGAAGGGCTACATGATCGATGTCCGCAATGTCATCAGCGAAGATTGGCTGAACGAAAACTACAGCCAGGCCTGGCTGGATCTGGCCATGATGGATGGTCCCGATGGCGAACCGATGATGGCCGGTATCTGGGCCCGCAACAACGGTAAATCCCAGGTCTACTATCGCCCGGACGTCTGGGCTGAAGCCGGCTACGAAATCCCGACCACTTGGGACGAAATGGTCGCCCTGAGCAAACAGATGGTTGAAGATGGCGAAACTCCGTGGTGCATCGGTATCGAATCCGGTTCCGCGACCGGTTGGCCGGCCACTGACTGGTTGGAAGACATCATGCTCCGCACCGTCACTCCGGAACAGTACGATGCCTGGACCCGCGGCGAATTGAAATTCGATTCACCGGAAGTCCGCCGCGCTATCGACATCATGAGCGAGATCTGGTTCACCGATGGTTTCGTTTATGGCGGTCGTGAAGCGATTGCCACCACCAACTTTGGCGAATCCGTGAAACCGCTGTTCTACGATGTGGATGGCTGCATGATGCACCGCATGGGCAACTTTATCACTGCCTACTTCCCGGAAGGTCTCGAACCGACCGTTGATTTCGACGTTTTCTATCTGCCTCCGATCGATGAAGAAGAAGGCAACCCGTACCTCGGCGGCGGCGACATCTATGGTGTCTTCAATGAAAAACCGGAAGTTTTGGCTGCATTCGAATTCTTCAGCCATGGCGAATCCCTGAAGTTCTGGCTCGGCCAGGGCGGCGCTCTGTCCCCGCATAACGATGCAGAAGCTGAATGGTATGCTGATCCGACCGAAGCGAAGATCGCTGAATTCATCCAGAACGCCAACACCTTCCGCTTCGACGGTTCTGACCTGATGCCGTCCGCAGTCGGTGCAGGCACCTTCTGGAAGGGCATGACTGACCTCGTCACCGGCTCCGACGTTGATACCGTCGTTGCCGAAATCGACAAGGGTTGGTAATCCTTTCAGACGAAAGTCTGTAGTTTTTGTGTAATTATTTGTGCCGGGGAGAAATTCCCGGCACAAATTGCAGTATTATTTGATTTCAGGGGGTGCACATGGGCGAAGCTTCAAGAAGTGCCGGCGGGAAACTCTGGTTGTTCATCCGGATGGTTCTTGCCATCGCTGCAATTGTTGCCGTGTTTGCTTTCGGTATAAAGTTTCTCCAGAATTACGAAGGCAATCAGGTTCTGCTGACCATCATCGCCATTGTCTGGGGTGTCGGGTCGGTAGCGTTGTTCTTCTACCTTGCGAACTGGGTTGTTGAGCGGTTTTCCAAAACCTGGACAAACCGGATTCAGCCATATATCTTTGTAGGCCCTGCGGTTCTGATCCTGCTGTGGGCATTGTTTATCCCGACGATCCGGACCTTTATCCTTTCTTTCAAGGATGCGATGGGGCAAAAATGGATCGGCCTGGATGCCTTCAAGGCAGTCGCTGCAACGGATGCTATGGAACCTGTCTACCAGAACATTACGCTGGCGATTTTCATCATTTTGCTTGCGGTTGCTGTCGGATTGTTGATTTCGCTGATTGGAAAGCTGTTTTCATCAAATACTGAAATCAAAGGCGGCATGTCAAAAAAGTCCGGCTGGCTGGTCCTGATTTTCAGTATTATTGTCCTCTCGATCGCGCTTGAGCCGGTCATCTCCGCTTTCAAAAACGCCATCGCCGGTACGGATGCGAAAGAACTGCCTTTCCTGGAAAACTATCGTTATGCCTTCACGGATCCGGCAATGCTGATCGTCTTCCGCAACAACCTGCTCTGGCTGGTTTTGGGCACATCCTTCTGTGTGATCTTCGGCCTGATCATTGCTGTCCTTGCTGACCGCACCGGTAAGGCTGAAAAATACTATAAGATCATCATCTTCCTGCCGATGGCGATTTCCTTCGTTGGCGCCGGTGTGATCTGGAAGTTCATCTACAACTATCGCGGTCAGGGCAATGAGACCGGTTTGCTCAATGCCATCATCGTGGCTCTGGGTGGCACACCGAAAGCCTGGCTGCAGATCCCGTTCTGGAACAACATTTTCCTCATCATCATCATGATCTGGCTGCAGACCGGTTACTGCATGGTCATCCTTTCCTCCGCAATCAAGGGCATTTCCTCCGAACTGCTGGAGGCCGCCCGCATTGATGGCGCCAATGAATTCCAGATCTTCTTCAAGATCATTATCCCGGTCATCAGCGATACCATCATTTCCGTTACAACAACGGTGCTGATTTTCTCACTGAAGACGTTTGACGTGGTTAACACCATGACCGGCGGTAACTATGGTACTAACGTGATCGCGAACGAGTTCTTCATGCAGCGCTTCGTCCAATACAACACCGGTCGTGCCTCTGCGATCGCTATTGTCCTGCTCGTTCTGGTTATCCCGGTGATGATCATGAACCTGCGTCAATTCAATGAAAGGAAGGCATTCTAATGGCTGCGAAAAAAAGTAAAGGTTTATCCGAGCAGAAGAAGTCTTCTTCATTCCTGACACACCTGGTCCTGATCATCCTCTGCCTGATCTGGTTCATCCCGGTGTTTGGTGTGTTTGTCACTTCCTTCCGTAATTCCACCAATGTGTTCAACAGCGGTTGGTGGGCGGTTTTCCCGCATAAGGAATGGCTGGAAACCGGTGAAGTCAAGATCGACCCTGATGCGGACATCAATTCCACGCTGACCGTCACGCTGCCCAATGGCATGAGCGTCACCGGTGATTACGCTGCCCTGAAAGACGGCGTTACACTGCGTGATGGCTCCAAGGTACAGTGGTACGGCGCCAAGCGTACCCGCACGCTGAAAGTCTACGAAAAGAAATGGGTTGGACTTGAAAGCAACCTGACGCTTGACAACTACCGCAACGTTCTGACCGGTAAAAAGATCCAGTACACCGGTGAAAACGGTGAGACGCTTACCCGCAATGGTTCCTCGCTGGGTTCCGCGTTTCTGAACTCCATCACCGTTACCGTGCCGGCAACGATCATCCCGATTTTGATCGCAGCCTTCGCGGCATACGGCTTTGCCTGGCTGAACTTCCCGGGAAGAAAGTTGTTCTTCTCCATGGTCGTTGCCATGATGGTCGTTCCGCTTCAGATCGCGATCGTCCCGGTCCTGAGCGACCTTTCCAAGGTGAACCTTTCCGGTCAGTTCCTCGGCATTTGGCTGGCTCACACCGGTTTCGGTCTGCCGCTGGCCATTTACCTGCTGTTCAACTATATCAGCACCATCCCGCGGGAGATCCTGGAATCCGCCTTCATTGACGGCGCTTCCAACTTCACGATTTTCACCCGCCTGATCCTGCCGCTTTCCGTCCCGTCCATCGCCTCCTTCGGCATCTTCCAGTTCCTGTGGGTCTGGAATGACTACCTGGTGGGCCTGGTCATCCTGGGCGGCGGTCAGAAGATGGTCATCACCCAGGCGCTGGCGAACATCGTCGGTACCCGCGGTCAGGACTGGCACCTGCTGACAGCCGGCGCCTTCGTCTCCATGATCGTCCCGCTCATCGTCTTCCTGAGCCTGCAGCGCTACTTCGTCCGTGGTATGATGGCCGGTTCCGTCAAGGGATAACAGATATTCGTTACCAGTCTTTTGTTATGGAAAGGGGTGCCCGTGAAGGCATCCCTTTTTGGATGTTTATGCTTTTTTATCGCCAAATCTGCCTCTTGAAAAACAAGGCGTTTCATTGTACAATTTATAAGAGGAATGGTATATCATGATGGAATCCTTTGAAGAACGAAAATTACGGGAACGACAGGAAGATCTTGCCAGATTACGCGGTTTGAGACCTATCGATGATGATTTTATGCGCTGTATATTCCGCGATAACATTCCATTGGCTCAGCTGGTTTTACGGATCATTACCGAAAAAGATGATCTTGTCATCACACATCTGGAAACACAGAAAGATTTGAAACGGCTTGTTGGAGCCCGCTCTATTTGTCTGGATGCGGATGCTACTGATAGTGATGGGATAAAGTATGATCTGGAAATCCAGCGCGCAGAGAGCGGCGCCGGTGTCCACCGGGCAAGATATCATTCAAGCTGTATGGATGTTGAGAATCTGGATGTTGGTCAGGATTTCGATGAATTGCCTGATACATACACTATCATTTTGACGGAAAAGGATCATTTTCATAAAGGACTGCCGCTGTATAAAATTGAGAGGATAAATGTATCGACAAATGAAGTGTTTGGTGATGGTGAACATATCATTTATGTGAATGGCGAGTACCGCGATGATTCAGATATCGGGAAATTGATGTATGATTTTTCATGCTGGGATCCCGATGAGATGAATTATGAGCTGATGAGAGAGACAACGAGGTATTATAAGGAAAATCCGAAAGGAGTTGAAGCGATGTGCAGAGCATTTGAAGAAGTAAGAGAACAGGGAAGAGAACAAGGAAGAGAACAAGGAAGAGAACAAACGCAGCTTGAGAGTATTCGGAATCTGATGAAAAATCTGAAGGTAAGTGCTCAGCAGGCAATGGAACTCTTGGAAATCTCCGGTACTGATCAGGAGAAACTGCTGGTCAGTTTATCCCGGTAATTATTTCAGAGGTATAAAATGGAAAAAATCCCCTGGTATATGAGCGCCTACTTTTATCAGATCTATCCCCGCTCCTTTATGGACGGGAATGGTGACGGTTACGGCGATTTTGTCGGCATTATGGAAAAGCTGGATTATCTGAAGTCCCTCGGGATCGACTGTATCTGGATCCAGCCGATCTACCCCTCCCCGATGTTCGATGACGGTTACGACATCAGCGACTTTGTGGATGTGGATCCGCGCTTCGGGACGCTGGAGGAATTTAAACAGCTCATTGACGCGATCCATGAGCATGGCATGAAGATCATCATGGACCTGGTGATGAACCACTGCTCCATCGAACATCCCTGGTTTCAGGAAGCCCGAAAGAGCCGTGATTCCAAATATCGGGATTATTTCGTCTGGTCGGATACAGATCAGAAATATCTCGAGACTCGCATCATCTTCACTGACACGCAGAAATCCAACTGGGCCTGGGATGAGGTCGCCGGTCAATATTACTGGCACCGCTTTTATCCCGAGCAGCCGGACCTGAATTATGACAATCCGGAAGTGCAGGAGACCATGCTGAACGTCATGCGCCGCTGGATGGACCTGGGCATTGACGGGTTCCGTGCGGATGCGGTTCCCTACCTGTTCGAACGGGACGGGATGAACAACGAGAACCTGCCGGAGACCCATGAGTTCCTGAAGCGCTGCCGAAAATTGATGGATGAAGAATATCCGGGCGCGATCCTGCTCTGTGAGGCGAACATGTGGCCGAAGGAAGTCCGTCCCTATTTCGCGGACGGCGATGAGTTCCAGCTCGGATTCCATTTCCCGTTGATGCCGCGCATCTACATGTCCCTCGGGAAACAGAACGCCTCTTGCCTGGTGAAGATCCTGAAGGAAACGCCGGAGATCCCGGAAAACTGCCAGTGGTGCACTTTCCTGCGTAATCATGATGAGCTGACGCTGGAAATGGTCACGGAAGAAGACCGCCAGTGGATGTGGAACTTCTATGCACCGGACCCGGAAATGCGCAAGAACCTCGGTATCCGCAGACGTCTCTGGCCGCTGCTGGACAACGACCCGAAAAAGGTCGCGCTGGCCTATTCCATGATGCTGACCATGCCCGGTTCTCCGGTTTTCTATTACGGTGATGAGATCGGCATGGGCGACGATATCCGTCTCTATGACCGCAATGGCGTTCGTACCCTGATGCAGTGGGATGACAGCAAAAACGGCGGTTTTTCCATTGCCGAAAAGACCATCATGCCGGTGATCGATGACCCGGTTTACGGCTATCAGAAGGTCAATGTCGCCGCGCAGGAAAAAGACCCGGATTCCCATCTGAACATGATCCGTTCCCTGATGCTGACCCGGAAGTCTTCCGACGCGCTCTGCCGCGGGAAATTTGAGTGGCTGATCGGAGACGACGAAAACGTTCCGGTTCTTGCGTATATCCGTAAAAGCGATTATGATAAAGTATGGGTGCTTCAGAACATGACGGATGAGGAACAATCCTTTGTTCTCGATCTGCCGGAAGGCACATACACGGACCTGAACCATCCGGAATTTACACTTCAGGGTGGGAAAGAAACGATAATAAAGATTGCGCCAAGAGATTTTTATTGGCTGCATCAAAAATGAAGAATGAGGGATGAAGAAGTAAGAAACCGGTTGGAAAAACAGTTTGTGAAAATATACTGAATTCTTTATTCTTACTTCTTATTTCTTCATGAAAAAGCTGGAGGTTTTATGGTTTATCTCTATCATCAGGGTGAAAAATTTGACAGCCGGGCAGCGGCGGACCAGCTGCTGGCGGAGGCCTGGCCGGGGTTGTGTAAGAAGCACGCCGCTTTTGTGAAAAAAGACCCGGAAGCCTGGGCGGAACTGGAAGAAAGGCTCAAGGCTTATCTGCCTCGTCTCACGGATCTTTATTTTGAGCTGTACAGCGGCTGCATCAATGCTTATCCGCAGTTCTTTGACCTGCTGGCTGTCATGACGGAAAACTGGGTGAAACGGGAAAGTTACCTGAAAGCTTCCGACCGGGAACGGCTCAGCAATCCGGATTGGTTCTGCTCCAATCAGATGGTCGGTGCGGTGTGCTATGTGGACCTGTTCGCCGGTGACCTGAATGGCATCCGCAAAAAGCTGCCTTTCTTCAAGGAACTGGGGATAACCTACCTGCACCTGATGCCGCTCTTCAAATGCCCGGAAGGCAACAATGACGGTGGTTATGCGGTCTCTTCCTACCGGGAAGTTGATGAAAAACTCGGCACAGCCCAACAGCTGCGCAAGCTGGCGCAGGAGTTTCGGGAAGCCGGCATCGTGCTGGCGGTGGATTTTGTCTTCAATCACACCTCAGATGAACACGAATGGGCGTTGAAGGCTAAGGCCGGCGATCCGGTTTACCAGAATTACTACTGGATGTTCGATGACCGGACTATCCCGGATCGCTATGAGTCTTCGCTGCGTGAGATCTTCCCGGATGAGCATCCGGGCGCCTTCACCTGGTTTGAAGACATCCATAAATGGGTCTGGACCACCTTCCATTCTTATCAGTGGGATCTGAATTATCACAACCCGCAGGTGCTGACTGCCATCGCGGATGAAATGCTGCATCTGGCGAACATGGGGGTGGATATCCTGCGTCTGGACGCGGTGGCCTTCATCTGGAAGCAGATGGGGACGGTCTGCGAGAGCCTGCCGCAGGCTTACAAGCTGGTCGAGCTCTTCAACCTGATCGCACGCATCAGTGCGCCTTCCCTGCTGTTCAAGTCGGAAGCTATCGTCCACCCGGATGAGGTCATCCGCTACATCGACCCGGCGCTCTGTAAGTTTTCCTATAACCCGCTGCTGATGGCGCTGATGTGGGAAGCCCTTGCGACCCGGGAGACCAAGCTGCTGGCAGCCTCCATGCGCGGGCGCTTCAACCTGCCGGAACACACCAGCTGGGTCAACTATATCCGCTGTCACGATGACATCGGCTGGACCTTCTCTGATGAGGATGCGGGACGGCTGTGGATCAATGGTTATCCGCACCGGCAGTTCCTGAACTCCTTTTATACCGGCAAATTCCCCGGCAGTTTCGCGAAGGGTCTGCCTTTCCAGGAAAATCCGCACACCGGTGACTGCCGCATCTCTGGTATGCTGGCCTCGCTGGCGGGGTTGGAAAAGGCGCTGAACGAAGTCAACGGGACCGAGATCGCCTTTTCCCTGGACCGCATTACACTGATGTACGGCATCATCATGTTCATCGGCGGTATGCCGCTGATCTATCTTGGTGATGAGATCGGCGAGCTGAACGATTATTCCTACCTGAATGATCCGGATAAGCGGGATGACAGCCGCTGGGTACATCGGGTGCACTATCACTGGGAAGACTGGAAGAACCGGGAGGATGAGTCGACCATTGCCGGGACGCTCTGGAGCCGCATCAGGAAGCTGATCGAGATCCGCAAATCTCATCCGGTGTTTTCCGTCCAGAACATTGAAGTCCCGCTGGAATATAACCAGCATGTCTTCTCCTTCATCAAGCGCGGGGAAAAGGAGACGGTCCATGTGGTCGTCAACTTCAGTGAGCACCGCATCCAGCTGCCGGCTTCAATCTTCAATTGTTTCGACAACGCACCGACTGACCTGCTGACCGGGAAAGAATATGCTTACGGGGCGTTCACCATCGAGCCTTACCAGATCCTCTGCCTGTACAGGAAAGATTGAAGGGCACCTCTAAAAACTACCGGGCGGGGGTATGGGGCGGCAGACTGAAAAGAATTGACCTTTTAGAGGTTTCCTGAATTTATAACCTCCTTATGGGATAGTTATGGTATAATTATTCCATAAGGAGGAATTATGCCGCAGATCATCCCGATTAAAGAATTAAAAGATACCAACCACATATCTGAATTGTGTCACAATTCAGATGAGCCGATTTTTGTTACAAAAAATGGTTACGGTGAAATGGTTTTAATGAGTATGGCTGCCTATGACGAGATGTTTGGCAGGTTGGAAATATATCGTGCATTGTCTGAATCGGAGAAACAATTTGAAACCGGTTCTTATCAGGATGCAAAAGAAGCTTTAACAGATCTGAGGAGAAAATATGGGTTATAAGCTCATTATCTCTGATGAGGCAAAAAGGGAGCTCGACAACATTATTTCCTATATTGTATCCCGATTATTTAATCCGGATGCTGCTGTTTCAATTTTGGATTCGATAAACCAGGCTTTTCTGGATATCGAATCTTTCCCGGAAGCATGGTCTGTCTGTAATGACGTTTATTTAGCGGATACAAGGATATCGAAAATATCTTTTGGCTGATCATAACTATGTGATCATTTATCGTATCAGTGGTGAGTTTATAAGGATATCCGGAATTTTTCATGTCCGGGAAAATTACAGTAAAAAGCTATAATTTTCTGTAACCCTCTCCGTCAACTTTGTTACAATGTCATAAACCTTTTGATGACAAAATATACATTGCTGAAAACGTTCTGTCAGCTATAATTATCTTTATTGTTGGAATATCTCTGTTAATCGAAAACGTTTTCGGAAACTGATCCTGTCGAGAGGGGAATCTATGAGCAGAATTGAGCTGAGGAACATTGACAAATATTATGGTGACAACCGGGTCCTGAAAGGGATCGACCTGACGATCGAGGATGGTGATTTCATGACGCTGCTGGGACCTTCCGGCTGCGGAAAAACGACCACGCTGCGCGTGATTTCCGGGCTGGAAAAACCCCAGAACGGGACGATGACGATCGACGGGGTGACCATGATCGACGCCAAAAACCTCTTTTTTGAGGAACCGAGCAAGCGCGGGCTGAACCTGGTTTTCCAGAGCTATGCCCTGTGGCCGCACATGACCGTCTACCAGAACATCGCCTTCGGTCTGAAGATCAAGAAGCTTTCCAAAGAGGAGATCGACAAACGCGTGATGGATTCGCTGCGGACACTGCGCATCGACCAGTATAAAGACCGCTACCCGAACGAGCTTTCCGGCGGACAGCAGCAGCGTGTCGCCATTGCCCGGGCGATCGCTTCCAACCCGAAGCTGCTGCTCCTGGACGAACCGCTTTCCAACCTGGACGCCCGTCTGCGCATCGACATGCGTGTCGAGCTCAAGCGCCTGCATCAGGAGACCGGCACCACGATCATTTATGTAACCCATGACCAGCTGGAAGCCATGACCATGTCCACGAAAGTCGCCCTGTTCCGTGCCGGTGAGATCGCCCAGGTGGCGACCCCGCTGGAGCTTTATACCAACCCGGTCGACATCGAAACCGCTGATTTTGTCGGCAGCCCGCGCATCAACCTGATCGACGCGAAAGCTTCATTCGACGGGAATACGCTCAAAGTCAAGAGCATCCTCGGCAATTTTAATTTTGAAAAATCGACCCTCAAACTGGAAGAAGAGATCCCGCTGAACAAAGAATTCGACTGCGTGCTGGGCGTCCGTCCGGAACTCGTCGGCGTCAGTACGAAGAAGCCCAGTGAAGGCAATGTCGTGGAAGCGGCTGTTTACGCTACGCAGCCTGCGGGGCCGGAAACGATCCTTTCTCTCGATGTGCAGGGAACGGTGATTTCGGTTCTGCAGGTGGATCTGCGTCGTTATGACCCGAACCAGAAAGTCTGGATAACACTGGATCCCAAACGCATTAATGTGTTCAACAAAGCTACGCAGCGGCTGATCCGTTATGCGGAAGCGCGGGAAAAAACAGAAGGTGAAAGCTGATCGGACATCAGCAGTTACATCGGAGAAAAAAATATGAGTAAAACGAACAAAGTCATTGAAAAAGGCGATCCGATGGTCAGGCTGAAGAACCAGGTCAAGTCTGTTCTCTGCAACCCGTTCAACCTGATCACGCTGATCGCGTTCATTGTCCTGATCGCGTTTGTTGTGGTTCCGCTGCTTTCTCTCATCAAACAAACGCTGGTTCTTGATGCCACCGCGGCCCGCAGGGCGAAAATGGAGGAAGGAACCTGGTCCCTCTATTACTGGCAGTACCTGCTGACAGGGAAAATGGCAAAATCCATGTTTTGGGTGCCGCTTTCCCATTCACTGGTGGTCTCGATCTGTTCCTGCCTGGTGGCTGTGCCGCTGGGCGCCATCCTGGCCTGGCTGATGGTCCGCAGTGACATTCCCGGCAAAAAAGTGCTTTCCTTCCTGATCGTCATCGCCTACATGATGCCGTCCTGGTGCAAATCCCAGGCCTGGCTTTCGATTTTCCGCAACACGCTCGGCGGTGCGCCCGGCATTCTGTACGGGATGGGCTGGCATGTCCCGGACTGGATCGCCTACGGGCCCTTTGCCATGGTCTGTGTGCTTTCCCTGCATTATTATGCCTTCACCTACATTATGCTGGCCGGCTCTCTTGGGACCATCAATTCGGAGCTGGAGGAAATGGCGCTGATCCAGGGCGCAAGCAAGAAGAACATCGTGCTCCAGATCACGCTGCCGCTGGTGATGCCGGCCTTCCTTTCCGCCACCATCATGACGCTCAGCAAGGCGCTCGGCGGTTACTCTGTGGCTTCCTACCTTGGTACCCGCGTTCAGTATCACACGCTCTCCACCCGTCTGCATGATCAGATCGGCGGGGGTATGTCGGGCGTTGGTTACGCGATCGCGATCCTGATGATCCTGATGTCTGCAGGCTGCATTTTCGCCA
>CAYWKZ010000009.1:24046-37665 GCA_964459115.1 uncultured Leptolinea sp.
GGTTACGCGATCGCGATCCTGATGATCCTGATGTCTGCAGGCTGCATTTTCGCCAACGACCGCCTGATCGGTACACGGAAATCCTATTCCACCATCAATGGCAAGGGTGGGCGCAGCGTGGACCTGATGCTGGGAAAATGGCGCATCCCGATGTTCCTGCTGGTCTGTCTTTTCCTGCTGATTGCCCTGATTGTTCCGATTCTGAGCCTGGTCATCGAAAGCTTCCAGATCTCACCGGTCAACGGCATCGGCTTCGACAACCTTACGCTTCATAACTGGATCGGGAAGGAGGAGAATTCCTATTCCTATATCAATTATGAGCCCGGTGTGCTGCGCAACCCGAAGTTCACAAAAGCCATCTGGAATACGGTCAAACTGGGTGTACTGGGAGCTATGATTGCTTCCTTTATGGGGCAGCTCTTCGGCTATATCTCAGTACGCGGACGCGGCAAATGGTATGGTCGCGCTATTGACCAGCTGGTGTTCATCCCCTACCTGATCCCGGCGGTCGCCTTTTCGGCGGTCTATGTCGCCATGTTCAACAAACCGAAACTGGGTGGGTTGATTCCCTCTCTCTACGGGACTTTCCTGTTGATCCTGCTCATCAGCGTGGTCAAATATTTCCCTTATGCCAGCAAGGCCGGATCCTCCACGATGATGCAGATCAGCTCGGAACTGGAGGAGGCCGCCTCCATCAACGGAGCAGGGTTCTTCCGCAGGATGGCGCAGATCATTTTCCCGATCGCCAAAAACGGCTTTATGTCCGGGTTCATCCTTTCCTTCATCAGCATTGCAAAGGAGTTTGACCTGATCTCGCTGGTGATCAATGAAAAGAACACGACGCTTTCCTATCTGACTTTTTCCTACACCAGTATGGGGTGCTACCAGCTCGCGGCAGCAAGTTCGGTGTGTATGATCATCCTGATCTCGGTATGTTACCTGATTGCGAAGTATGTGTTCAAGGCGGACATTGTGAAGAGCTTTGGATAAGAGAAATCAGAAATGCGAAAATGAAGTTGTATGAGTAGATGTTTGCCACGGCAGACAATTTACACGGTATAATAACTCTGTGAAGAGTTTCTATAACAAACAAAGGAGAAAAAGATGAAGAAATTGTTGAATGTCGTTCTGGCGCTGGTGATGGTTTTGGCGCTGGCAGTCACTGCCTCCGCGCAGGACTCGCTCGTCGTGAGAGACGAAAGCGATTACGTTCATATGACCATGGATGAACTGTATCAGGAAGCGCTCAAGGAAGCCGCCGAAGGCAAGACCCTTGTCGCTTATTCCAACTCCAGCTCCGTGACCAAATCCGCCTCCCTTTTCATGGAAGCCTACCCCGGCATCACCGTTGAAGGAACCAAGATCAAGGCTGACGCCCTGGAAGAGAAAATTCCGCTGGAATATGAAGGCTCACCCTATGTTGATGTCATCATCCTTTCCGACTCCACCGGCAGCATTTACCTCGACTGGTACAAGAAGGGTTATGTGACCGCCTATTATCCTGAGGTTCTCGAAGACGACCTGATGGAGGAATATGCCCAGTACGGTCTGCCGATCACCATTGAAGGCGATGTTTTCTACTATAATTCCGCTGCTTTCCCGGATGGCTGCCCGATCGACAACTGGTGGGACATGGTGGAATTGGATGAAAACGGTGATTCCGTTTACACGATCATTGCTCACCCGATTTCCAACCTTTCCATGTCTTCCCTGCTCACCAATTTGGTGCTGCATGCCGACCAGTTGGAAGCCGACTATCTGGAAAAGTATGGCGAACCGATCGAATATACCTACCCGGATGACATGGGCGTTGAAGAAGAGAACGCCGGTTATGAATGGATCTATCGTTTCCTGCAGATCAACCATGTTGAAAACAATGACGGAGATGAGATCATTGCTGCCGTCAATGCAACCACTGCTGACAACCCGACCATCGGTTTTGCTTCCAGCCTGAAGCATGGTGATGCGCTGAGCATCGGCGAAACCGTCGACATCGTCCGCGGCATGTCCTTCAACGGCATCGGCAAGACAAAATACGTCTACCAGTTCACCAAATCCGATAACCCGGCAGCCGCCCGCCTGTTCACCCTCTTCATCATGGGCGGTGAAGACGGTAAAGGCACCGGTTATGATGCCTGGGTGAAGCGCATGGGCTGCTATCCGACCCGTGAAAGCGTTGACGCGATGGAATGGAACCAGTACAGCTTGGAAGACATGAACCTGCTTGCCACCGATCTGGAATTCGTCAACTACAACTACCTGGACGTTGTCGACTTCTATACCTACTTCGCCGAAGAACTGAGATAATCTTTTTACAAGATGATAAAATAACCGGTGCGGTGTTTTCTGCACCGGTTATTTTAAAGATGCGTATGAAAGAAAAAGATCCTTCAAAAGTCTCGTGGAAACAGATGTTCCTCTTCACCCGGGACGGAAATCTGCAGAACATGGACTTCATGTATGCTTTTTTCCTTTCGGTGGCGGTGTTGTTCGTCAATTTTCTCATCGGCAACCGCTTCACCATAGGTGCCGAGCGTCTGCTTCCGGACGCATCCCGGGGTCTCAAAAATTTTCTCGACATCATCATTCCCGCGCTGCTCTGCGCGGCGGTTGCCGCCCTGCTGTTCCGCGTGATCGGGAAAAAGAAGATTGTGCTGATGGCCTATGTGCTCCTCACGCTCATCACGCTGATCTTCCTCATCGCAATGGCGGTGATGTATGACCGGGAGACGCTTGAGGTCCTGCTGCCCTCCGTGACGGGGATCTTTCTCATTCCTGCGCTGGCCTCACTGGCAGCCGTGATTTTGCTGTACCGCCGTTGGTCAGCCAAAAACCCGGACCCGCGGAAGGAAGAGGAGCGGGAACTGGAAGAACGTTCAAAGGAGGGGTGAGGAACAATATGGAACCGAATGTCAGACTGGTGAGCCTGCCGGAGCGGGCGGAGGACGGAAACAAGGGCAGCTTCGGCTGCGTGACGGTGGTCGGTGGCTGTGAGAACTATCCCGGGGCCCCGGTCCTGTGCGGGAAGGCTGCTTACCGTGCCGGCTGCGGGCTGGTGGAGCTGGTGGTGCCGGAGGTGGTACGGAGCTGCGGTGCGGCGGGGTTCACCGAGGCGATTTGGAACTGCCGCGCGTTTGAAACCGGCATGGTGCCGGAGCGGAAAAACGCGGCGGTCGTCATCGGTCCGGGCCTGGGTACGGAAGGGCAGTCCGCGGAGAAGCTGCCGGCCCTGATCGGCAGCGCCGGGATGTTCGCTCAAACGCTGATTTTGGATGCGGACGCGTTGAACCTGCTTTCCCGTGACCCTCACTGGTATGAATATATCCCGCAGGGCTGTGTGCTGACGCCCCATCCGGGAGAAATGGCCCGCCTGACCGGCCTGACTGTTGCGGAAGTGCAGGAAGACCGGGCGAAGCTCGCGCTCGGCAAAGCGGCGGAGTGGGGGCAGGTCGTGCTGCTCAAGGGCGCCAATACCGTGATTGCCTCTCCGGAGGGTTTCTATGTGGTCCTGCCCTATGCATCCTCGGCCCTTTCCGTGGCCGGCAGCGGTGACGTGCTCGCCGGTGTGATCGCGGGATTCGCCGCCCAGGGGAAGCCGGCCTTTGACGCCGCCTGGCTGGGTGCGGAGATCCATGCCCGTGCCGGTCTGCTGGCCGCGGCCGCCTTCGGCAATGCTTATTCCGTGATGGCCGGGGACCTGCTCGCCCACATCCCGGAGGCTATCACCAATTACGCGTGAAAATGTGTCAAAGGGGTCAGACCCCTTTGACACACCGCACCTGATATCTGCTCCCTGTTTCCTGACTTTCTGGCCCGTTTCTTGCTCCTTTAAAGTTGTTAGCTTACTGCCGATTTTAAACCGGCGGATACAGGAGGAAAATCAAATGAAAAGAACCAAATTATTTTTACTGCTGAGCCTGTTTGCGGTCCTGATGACGGTTTTCGGCAGCGCCATGGCGCAGGAACCCGGTACGCCGGCATTCAAGATCTCCGAAGTCGTGACCGACGATTACGTCGTCCTTGTCACCAAAGATTTCCCTGCGGAAACTGCCTACACCGTCGGCATGGGAACGCCCGACGATCCGAACACCTATATCGCCGTGGCGAAGTTCAGCAGCCAGGAAGGCGGTTCACTGGGCATTACAGTCCATATCCCTGAAAAATTCCAGGGCGAGCCGACCATCAACGTGCTGCTGAAGGATGAAAACGGCGGCAAGATCTTCGGAAATTTCGCCAACATTCCGGAAGAAGAACCGGTCGCGGAAGAACCGGCTGACACTGTTCCTGCCGAGGAACCGGTTGACGAACCGGCTGACACCGTCCCTGCGGAAGAACCGGCTGACACCGTGCCCGCGGAAGAACCTGTTGAAGAAGCTCCCACTGTCGAAGATGCGCCTGTGGCTGCAGTCCCGGCTGTGACCTGCAATTACGCGGTGATCCCGAGCGTCTCCATCGACGCCGTGACCCGGAACACTTCCGTCACCTTCACTACCGCCAATTTCCCGGCCAACAGCACCTTCTCCGTTTCCATGGGTGTTTATGTCGCTACCTGGACACCGGATCCGATGGGGACGCGTCACCATGAACCGGGCCGTCATGAGCCGGAACGCCGCGAACCTTCCCGCCCGGAACCGCGCCCGATCGCTTACAGTGACGATTATCAGCAGTTTTACGTGCTGGATTCGGTGGAATCCCACGTGCCCGGTTTCCCGGATACCGACAAAGACCATGGCCCCGCTCCGCGTCATGACGGACAGCCTGTAGTCTCCACGTCTTTCTCCGGCACACAGGTCGGTACCTTTGAAACCGGTGACGGCGCTCCGCAGACGCTGACCTTCACGATTCCCTCCAACCTTTACGGTGTGAGCCCGATCGCCCTGTGGATCAGCGACCTCGGTCCCTGCGGATTTTATTCCTATAATTATTTCTACAACAATTCAACCTTCTAAAGAGGGAGCTGTATGTCCTGTACAACGATTCTGGTTGGCAAGCTGGCCAGCAATGATAACTCAACAATGATTGCCCGTACTGATGACGGGCATTTTGACGTGAAAAAGATGGTTGTTGTGGAGCCGAAAAAGCAGCCCCGCAAATATAAGAGCGTCCTTTCCCATGTGGAGATCGAACTGCCCGACAACCCGATGCGCTACACAGCCTGTCCCAGCGTGGACACGAAGAAGGGCATCTGGGCCGCGACCGGCATCAATGAAGCCAACGTGGGCATGACCGCTACTGAAACCATCACCTCCAATCCCCGGGTGCTGGCGGCAGATCCGCTGGTGGAACTGCAGGAGGCAAAGGGACGGAAGAAGGAAGTCCCGGGTGGGATCGGTGAGGAAGACATCGTTGTGCTGGTGCTGCCTTACATCCATACAGCCCGCGAGGGTGTGGAACGTTTGGGATGGCTGCTCGAGCAGTACGGTACCTGGGAGATGAACGGCATCGCCTTCAATGATGAGAATGAAGTCTGGTGGCTGGAAACCATCGGCGGACATCACTGGGTCGCCCGCCGCGTCCCGGATGACCGGGTGGTGATCAACCCGAACCAGTTCGGCATGGATGATTTTGATTTTGAGGATGCCTTCGGGGAAAAGAAAGCGCATCTGTGCTCTGCGGACCTGCGGGAGTTCATCACAGAGAACCATCTGGACTGCAACAACAACGAGAAAAATGAGTTTTACTGGAATCTCCGTGACATCTTCGGTTCCCGCACGGATATGGATCACATCTATAATACCCCGCGAGCCTGGTTCATGGCGCGTTACCTGCTTTCCAGAGAGTTCAAATGGGATGGTGAAAACGCGGACTTTACACCGGAGTCGGATAACATTCCCTGGTCCATGGTGCCGGACCGCAAGGTGAGCGCGGAGGACGTTAAATATATGCTCTCCTCGCATTATCAGGGGACACCCTACAATCCCTACACCAATCAGGATACCGGCAGGCGCGGCATGTACCGCTCCATCGGCATCAACCGCACCGGCGTCACCTCCATCTGCCAGATCCGCAGTGATGTGCCGGACCCGCTCAAGGGCGTGGAATGGATCTGTTTCGGTTCCACGACCTTCAGCGCCATGCTGCCGGTTTATACCAATGTGAACCGTCTGCCCGCCTATCTGAGCAAAGTGACGATGGATACCTCCACAGAGAACTTCTATTGGGGCAGCCGCCTGATCGATGCGCTGGCAGATCATGACTACAACACCTGCATCCAGCAGATCGAACGCTATCACAAGGCCATGAATTGCAAGGGCCGTCGGATCATCCGCGAGTATGACCGGAAGATGATCGAAAGCGGTGAATTTAACCTGCTCGAAGAGGCCAACCGGAAGCTTTGTGAGATGGCAAAGGAACAGACCACCGATACGCTGAACAAGGTGCTGCTGGAATCCAGTAAGTCCATGCGGAACGGCTTCAACCGGGCAGATAATTGATACGTTATTGGCTGCTGGTTGCTGGTTGTTAGTTGTTAGTTGCTGGTTGCTGGTTGTCAGTTATTAGTTGTTAGTTGTTAGTTGCTGGTTGCTGGTTGTTAGTTATTAGTTGTTAGTTGCTGGTTGCTGGTTGTTAGTTGCTGGTTGTTAGTTGCTGGTTGCTGGTTGTCAGTTATTAGTTGTTAGTTGTTAGTTGCTGGTTGCTGGTTGTCAGTTATTAGTTGTTAGTTGCTGGTTGCTGGTTGTTAGTTACTGGTTGTCAGTTGTAAATTCTCCTATCAAGTAACCAGTAACCAGTAACCAGAAACCAGTAACCGACAACCGGCAGCTATTTTTCTATCATTCCGCCGCTGACCTGCCAGATGGTGTTGTTTTCAGCGAATGAAGCGGGGAAATGGGTCTGGTCGGTGGTGGTGAGGATCGCCTGGTCATACTGTTCCAGCCGTCCGAGCAGGTCCAGGCTGCGTTTTTCGTCCAGTTCCGCCAGGGTCTCGTCCAGCAGCAGCAGCGGCGAGGTGCCGGTGTGCTCCTTCATCCATTCGATCTCGGCCAGCTTGAGGGAAAGCAGTGCGGTGCGGACCTGGCCGCGGGAACCGTAGGTGCACAGGTCGATGCCGGAGGAGAAGATGGAAAAGTCATCCCGGTGGGCGCCGACTGAGGTGGCTCCCCGACGGATGTCATTTTCACGGAATTCTTTAAGGTAATGCGTGTACGCGTTCGTGATATCGCCTTCGCTCAGGTTGAAAATTGTTTCCTCATCAACCGGATTTTGTCCCGGTTTTCTGAGAAATTCTTCCGGATGGAGCGGATCAAACCCGGGCAGGTAGTTCAGCCTCAGCAACTCGCGGGACCCGGTGAGCTGCAGGTGGATCTCCTGAGCGTATTTCTTTAAAGCGAGCAGTGCGTTTGCCCGCTGACGGATCAGGATGGCTGAACGTTGGGAGAGCATCGTGTCCCAGTAATCCAGCTGTGCCGGGTCCGTACGCCGCTCCGCCAGCAGCTTCAGCAGCGCGTTGCGGCGGGTGAGGATCTGCTTCTGTTCCGACAGGGCCCGGGCGTATCCGGGAACCGACTGGGAGAGCATGATGTTCATATAGCGTCGGCGTTCGTCAGGTGGGCCTTCGAGGATGCGGGTCATCTGGGGGAGAAAGAGCACGCAGGGAAAGGTCCCGATGGCCTTCTGCGCGTTGGACTTGATGCCGTCCACCAGGATCTCCTTGCGGGTACGTCCGCCTTTTTCCGCGTTTTCGAGGATGATGCGGACTTCCATGCGGTGGGTGGCTCCCTCCCGTTCAAACTCCACGATCATGCGGGCGACTGCGACCGGATCCTCCAGCACGCTGAAATGGATCAGCTGCCGGTCCGCGGCAGAAAGCGGGCTGGTGAAGGATGCACAGTAAAACAGGGACTCCAGCAGGGTCGTTTTTCCCTGGGCGTTGCCGCCGGATAACAAAAGAATCCGCCGGGGTATGTCGGTATCCAGGCGGAGATAGGAGCGGAAATTGCTGAGGGAAAGGTGTTTGAGGATCACAAGCGTCTGTCAGGTGAGGGAAAAGCGGCCCTGAGTCTCAGGCCTTGGTCTCGGGAGATGCCGGCTGTGTTTCAGATGCCGGTTCCGGGGCTGCTGCCGCGGGTGTTTCCGTGCCGGCTTCGGCTGCTTCATCGGCGCCTTCGGCGTTGTCCTCTTTCTGTTCCGAGGGCTGGTAGATGGCTGAAGCGCGGTCAATGTAGCAGATGCCTTCGAGGTGGTCGATCTCATGCTGGAAGATGCGGGCCAGCCAGCCGGAGGCGCTGATCTTCAGCGGGCGTCCGAAGACGCTGAGGCCTTTGACCTTGATGGATTCGTTCCTTGTCACGGTACCGACATAACCGGGGATGGAGAGACATCCTTCATCCCCATCAACGGTCTCTTCCGAGCGCCAGATGATTTCGGGGTTGATGACTTTATAGGTCTTCTTCGGGGAATCCTCCATGCTGTCGTCTTCGGGGTATTCCACCACGATCATGCGGATCGATTCGCCGACCTGCGGCGCGGCCAACCCGACACCGCCGGAATCGCGGAGTGTTTCCACCATGTCTTCTGCGAGCAGGCGGATGTCGCGGTCAATTTGTGTGATTTTGTGTGCTTTTCTGCGTAAAACGGGATCACCGATTTGAACGATGTCTAAAATCATATGTTTACTCCTTCGCCTCAATTGTACCGCAGATTTTCAGTATGCCCGGAATATGTTGATGGTGTTATTTGTGTTTCAGTTCTTCAAAAAGCCTTTTAAATCGTGTACAATATTAATCGGAGAAGGAGATTCTGTATGGCTGAGGGTAATATTCAATATAAAGACAGACTGTTCAATTTTTTATTCGGTTCCGAAGAAAACAGGGCATGGACGCTGAGCTTGTATAATGCAGTGAATGATTCCGCTTATGATGATCCATCAGCCATTGAAATCTCTACGATTAAAGAGATCATGTATCTTGGGATGCATAATGATGTATCTTTTCTGATATCTGATGAGATGAATTTGTATGAACAGCAGTCAACCTATAATCCGAATATGCCGCTGCGGATGATGCAGTATGCCGGAAATTTGTTTGAGCGGTATATAAAACAGCATAATTTGAACAAATATGGCAGCCGTATCCTTCAGCTGCCTGTACCGAGATTAGTTGTGTTTTATAATGGGACGGCTTACCAGCAGGACGAAATGATCTTGCAGCTCAGCGATTCCTTTCCTGAGGGAATAAGATCGGATATTGAAGTCCGCGTCAGAATGTTGAATGTGAATTATGGAAAAAATTTGAAATTGATGGAGGATTGCAAACCATTGATGGAGTATTCCTGGCTGGTGGCGGAGGTTAGGAAGAACAATATAACGAATGATGAAGACGGGTTCAGCAGTGCGGTTGACCAGGCAATTACTGCGATGCCGGATGATTTTTTGATCAAGTCATTTTTGATCCTGCACAGAACGGAGGTGAAGGGTATGTTGTTGACAGAATATAACGAAGCTGAAACGATGGAATTGTTTAAAGAAGAAGGCCGAAAAGAAGGCCGAAAAGAGGGCCGAAAAGAGGGCCGCGAAGAAGAAAAGATTTCGAACATCAAAACGATGATGGAAACCTTAAAATTGACTGCACAGCAGGCAATGAATGCGTTGAAGATATCCGAAGCGGATCAAAAACGTTATTTAAAAATGTTGTAATGATCCGAAAAGAGTAGAGTGCATGTGTAAGTAAAAAAGAGAGATCTGTGATGTTGTTCGACAGATCTCTCTTTTTATTATTTCTATTTAAATCCCCGCGGCGGCTTTCAGCTCGGCGGCCTTGTCGGTGTTTTCCCAGGTGAAGTCGGCGTCTTCGCGGCCGAAATGCCCGTAGGCGGCCGTCTTTTGATAGATCGGACGGCGCAGGTTCAGGTCACGGATGATGGCGCCCGGGCGCAGGTCAAAGTGTTTGTCGACGATCTCGGCGATCTTCATGTCATCGATCTTGCCGGTGCCGAAGGTCTCCACGTTGATGGAGAGCGGTTTGGCAACACCGATGGCGTAGGAAAGCTGGACTTCGCAGCGGTTTGCCAGACCTGCTGCGACGATGTTTTTGGCGACCCAGCGGGCTGCATAGGCAGCGGAGCGGTCGACCTTGGTGCAGTCCTTCCCGGAGAAGGCGCCGCCGCCATGACGGCCCATGCCGCCGTAGGTGTCGACGATGATCTTGCGTCCGGTGAGTCCGGCATCGCCCATTGGCCCGCCGATGACAAAGCGGCCGGTGGGGTTGACAAAGATCTTGAGCTGGTCATCGACCATTTCCTTCGGGAGGACCGGGTCGATCACGTACTTGATGACAGCTTCGCGGATCTCTTCCTGGCTGACTTCTTCCCCGTGCTGGGTGGAGATCAGGACCGTATCGACGCGCTTCGGTTTGCCGTAGGAATATTCAATGGTGACCTGGCTCTTGCCGTCCGGGCGCAGCCACGGCAGGGTGCCGTCTTTGCGGACTTTGGTCAGCTGTTCGCACAGGCGATGGGCCAGGTAAATTGGCATCGGCATGAGGGTTGCAGTCTCATTGCAGGCAAACCCGAACATGATGCCCTGGTCGCCGGCGCCGACCGATTCGATGTCTTCGTCGGTCATTTCGCCGCTCTTCTTTTCGAGTGCGGCATCCACGCCCATGGCGATATCCGGGGACTGGCTGCAGATGGCGGAAAGAACGCCGCAGGTGTGTCCGTCAAAACCTTTGCGGGCATCATCATAGCCGATTTCATTGACGACCTTGCGAACCAGTTCGTCGAAGTTGACGAATGCCTGGGTGGTGATTTCACCGGAAAGCAGGACGAAACCGGTCTTGGTGGCGGCTTCGCAGGCGACACGGGAATAAGGATCCTGTTCCATGCAGGCGTCCAGGACTGCGTCGCTGATCTGGTCACACATTTTGTCGGGATGACCTTCCGTCACGGATTCGGACGTGAAGAAGAACTTCGGTGAGTTCATGAAAGTAGACATAGTTGATTCTCTCCTATAATAAAAGCCCCCTTGGATTCTAAGGGGGCTCACGCTTTTTGATTGTGTCCGTGCCCTCTTATCTTCCAGATTTGATTGTTTATCTGCCGGAATTAGCACCTTGATCTGTTCAGATCGGTTGCCGAGGTTTCAAAGGGCCGGTCCCTCCGCCTCTCTGGATAAGAGCGCCTCAGGGGCGATATAAATTTGTTAAGGTTATTAAAACACAGGCTCAGGACTTTGTCAAATGGGAAGCTGAAAGATATGACAAAAAACCGGGATGGACCGCAGCCCTTCCCGGTTTAATTATTTAAATTCCGTGACGCATCACCGGATACAGCCCTGCTGTGCCGGCTAAGCGGCAGCATCAGAGCAGTCTCCGTGTGCTCAGCTTTTGATTAATTACATGACTGATGCAACTGCGACGGCGCAGGCGACGGTGGCACCGACCATCGGGTTGTTCCCCATGCCCATGAAGCCCATCATTTCCACGTGGGCGGGGACAGAAGAGGAACCGGCGAACTGCGCGTCGGAGTGCATGCGGCCCATGGTGTCGGTCATGCCATAGGATGCCGGACCGGCTGCCATGTTATCCGGGTGCAGGGTGCGTCCGGTACCGCCGCCGGAAGCAACGGAGAAGTACTTTTTGCCCATTTCGTTGCATTCCTTTTTGTAGGTGCCGGCGACCGGGTGCTGGAAGCGAGTCGGGTTGGTGGAGTTCCCGGTGATGGAAACATCCGCGCCTTCATGGTGCATGATGGCGACGCCTTCGCGGACGTCATCAGCGCCGAAGCAGCGGACCTTCGCGCGGTCACCGTCGGAATAGGGAATCTCGCGGACGATCTCAAGTTCACCGGTGAAGTAGTTGAATTTGGTCTGGACATAGGTGAAGCCGTTGATGCGGGAAATGATCATGGCGGCGTCCTTACCGAGACCGTTCAGGATGACCTTCAGCGGGTTCTTGCGGACTTTGTTGGCGTTCAGGGCGATCTTGATCGCGCCTTCAGCGGCAGCGAAGGATTCGTGACCGGCCAGGAAGGCGAAGCACTTGGTCTCTTCGCTCAGCAGCATGGAGCCGAGATTGCCGTGGCCGAGACCGACTTTGCGGTCTTCCGCGACGGAACCGGGGATGCAGAAGGCCTGCAGACCGACACCGATCATCTTCGCGGCATCCGCAGCAGTCTTCACACCGGATTTGATGGCGATGGCGCAGCCGACGGTGTATGCCCAGCAGGCGTTCTCAAAGCAGATCGGCTGGGTTTCTTTCACGATGGTATAAGGATCGATGCCCTTTTCCTTGCAGATCTCAGCGCATTCTTCGATGCTGTTGATGCCATATTCTTTGATAACGGCGTTGATTTTGTCAACACGGCGTTCGTAACTTTCAAACAGTGCCATTTCCAAGCCTCCTCTTATTCGTGTCTCGGGTCGATGTATTTCGGCGCATTGTCGAAGCGACCATAGTGACCTTTGGCTTTCTTCAGCGCTTCGTTGGCATCTTCGCCCTTCTTGATCATTTCCATCATCTTGCCGAGGTGGATGAATTCATAGCCGATAATGGCATTTTCATCATCCAAAGCGAGGCGGGTGATGTAACCTTCGGTGAGTTCCAGGTAGCGGGGACCCTTCGCGGCAGTGCCGTAGGTGGTGCCGGTCATGGAACGCAGACCCTTGCCCAGGTCTTCAAGGCCGGCGCCGATCGGAAGACCGCCTTCGGAGAAAGCTGTCTGGGTGCGGCCGTAGACGATCTGAAGGAACAGTTCGCGCATGGCGGTGTTGATGGCATCGCAGACCAGGTCGGTGTTGAGCGCCTCAAGGATGGTCTTCTTCGGCAGAATTTCAGCTGCCATTGCGGCGGAGTGGGTCATGCCGGAGCAGCCGATGGTTTCCACCAGAGCTTCCTGAATGATACCGTCTTTCACGTTCAGGGACAGCTTGCAGCAGCCCTGCTGAGGGGCACACCAGCCGATACCGTGGGTCAGACCGCTGATGTCCTTGATTTCCTTCGCCTGGACCCATTTTCCCTCTTCCGGGATCGGGGCCGGTCCATGGTCTGCGCCCTTGAGAACGCAGCACATATTCTCGACTTCGGATGTATAGATCATTGATTATCCTCCTGATAAATTTGGACACACATATCGCGTGTAATTTCTTCTCAGTTTCAATTATATACGATTCTTCAGGGATTTGCAGTACGAAATATCTGAAAAGTTGAATTTTTATCTATTTTCCTGGCAAATTTTTATATTTCGGTGTAAAATTTAGGTTTAACTAACTAATGTTATGATGCACTAACAACTGTGCAGATTGAAGTTTTACAATTATTCTTTTGGAGGATTTCATGAAGAAAACGATTATCGAAAAAGTCCATGGACGACAGATCATTGATTCCCGCGGCAACCCGACGGTTGAGGCGGAAGTGACCCTTGCGGACGGAACCGTGGCTCTGGGCGCTGCACCCAGCGGCGCTTCTACGGGTGAATTTGAAGCGCTGGAGCTTCGTGACGGTGACAAGAGCAAATTCGGCGGCAAGGGTGTTTTGAAAGCTGTCGAAAACGTCAACACGGTCATTGCTGAAGCGGTCGTCGGTCTGGACGCTGCGGACACCTATGCCGTGGATGCTGCCATGCTCAAAGCTGACGGCACCAAAGACAAATCCAACCTGGGCGCGAATGCGATTCTGGCGGTTTCT
>CAYWKZ010000010.1:0-23260 GCA_964459115.1 uncultured Leptolinea sp.
CGAGCGAAGAGTTGGAGGGATCTGGCCCCGTATCAACGCAGCACGACGAGACGTTTCTGCTGCTGCGGCGCAGCCCGCATGGCAGGGGCGTATCTCGTTGTGCGCTTTATATGATGCAATTACTCGACGCAACACGAAATACAGCCCTTGTGTGTCGGCTGCAAGATAGCGAAGCTCCTGCTCCGCATATAAACCAGGCAAAGCCTGTACCGCTCGGAGCAGGCTAATGGGCTGTCTCCGTGTGATCCCGTCTCCCGAGTCTGCATGGTCAGATCCCTCCGGCTCATACTGAGTACGAGCCTACAGAATCCGACCCCTTCGACTCGGGGAATCGGCACCTGATTGCCAAAGGTATAGCGGCCTTCACAGGGGGACGGTACCGCGAAGCGGGCCCGTCCCCCTGTCGTCCTGCTCGATCGATGCAGCGCAGGACCTTCGGCAGACGGGATGGTGGTCCACAGATCCTTTGCAGAGAACAGATGATCTTCAGATAATTTATCAGATATTCATATCAAGAAGAAACCGCAGTTCAGCTATCTGCTGTAAATGGTCAGGCACCGAGAAAAAATATATTTCATTTTTTCCAGATAGCTGCTGATAGTGTTTCCAATGGGGCTACTTCCTTAATTTATCTGATGATCATGATGATGAGCGGAAGAAACTGTGCGATAAGGGCTGCGGCGCCGACCCCGTGGGCGATCAACGTGAATTTTACCCATTTCGGCATTTGGAGTTTTCCTTGTTTTCTTCAATTTCATTTTATCGTTATATATTTCTGGTTTCTACTGTTCGGTTTATCGGGAATCGTCATAGCTATTCTGCCCTTACCTATAAGCGGATCCAGATACTTATGAACAGTCTTTCTGTCTTTATATCCCAAGTGATTTGCTATTTCGAAAATAGATTTTGCTTCAACACAGTATTCTATGATGATGTCTTCATTCGACTTATCCGGTGAAACTTCAACTTGTGGAATTACTTGTGGAATCTTCTCGTCTGAATTCTCCAAGTTAAGGAAGCACTGATTAATGCCGGCTGCACGTTAAACGAGTCAATGCAACCTGTTCTGTTGACTCAATTCTGAGTCAACGAAAACAGGTCACTTTGACTCAAGCCGATTAAATCAGCGTTTCCCTAAAGAAAATTACAGCAGCCGTCTATGCTTCCGCTTTGCTGCAGAAATTCCTGCTGATAGGTCTGGATTTCATCAGAAAATGCAATTGTCGGTTCCGATAAGCGAAGCGTCATTGAATTATTTCTCATCCATCTGTATCTATTCAGCACTTACCTGGGAACTGTCTTCCCGCTTTCGCAGGAATGGCGCTTTTCGTTAGTGGGTTCTGAACAGATATCCCCATCTTTAGTTTGCGATGGGGATTCCCTTCCCGGACATTGAACCCATCCATCAGGCAGTCTCCCGGAATGTATTTTGTGCCATTTGTCCCTTCGGTCCTGACCAACATGTGAATAGTAACTTTAATTCTATCTGCCATTATCAGTCAAATACTGACAGACGAAGGACCGGTCCCACAAGGCGCTGTGCCGCAAGCGGCTGGATCGTTATATACTCGCTTACCGTTCCGGCGGCCACATCTTCTGCCGTCAGGTAGTATGTGTAATTGGCTTCATATGTGCTGCCGGCAGGGACTTCATCAACAACCATAATATCCGCAGGCCCTAAAAGCGCGCTCCGGATCATCAGCGAGCCGAAATCCGCACCGTCCGGATTCCCGATCACAATGCGGAAATACATCTCTGCGCCTTCCTGCCATCCCTCGTCGGAAATATAGCCCTCCAGAGAAGCGGTCAGGTTCTGTGCCGGTTCAGCATAGGCCTTGATTCCCGGGTTGTCATATAACATGATGTAATCAGCATCATCATCTTCTTCTGCATTTAGGGCAGCCATGAAGGAGGGCAGCTCCGTCCAATCCATCCATTGATTCTCTTCATTGAACATGAAGAAGCTGTCTCCCTCGTTTACGACAACCATGCTGTCCTGTGCATCTTCGCTTTCCGTGTCTGCTTCGTAATTCACAGGAAAGAGCATCTCTTCCAGTTCGATTTTATCGAGGAACAGGACCAGGCTGTATTCGTCTCCCGCGGAAAGGAAGACTTCTTCGTCCAGGTCCACCTTGTGCCATCCGTCATAAGGGAAACTGAGCACTTCACTGAAAATCTCCTCACCGTCGTCCGGAGTTTCCCAATCGGGGTTCAGCTTAAAGACCGCCAGGTACACCATCTGATCGGCATAGGCGGTATTCAGGCTCACAGAGCGGAGAAACTGGTCATAATGTGCGGTGAACACATTGGCAACACCCAAATTTTCAATGCCGAATTGATCAGCTGATTCCGTGTAGGCACCGCCATTGAACATATCATACTGGTCGTACACCTTGAACAAAAAGTCCGTATAAGAATCATCGGAATTGACGTCGAAAATAAAACTTGAAGGCATGTTCACCGATTGATCATAATAGGAAAGGTAAAAAAATCCGGTGCCGTCAACACCCCAGCCGCTGCCTTCATCATCCGGATCCGTTTGGGCCCCCCAGCTGTTTTTCGCGATCCAGGCGCCGTCAGCCGGCGGCTGGTAAAGCGGGTTGAAATTTTCGCGGGAATAGTCATCATCCCAGCCTACGATACAGACCACATGATTGGACCCCAGGTGCTCCGGTATATAATGTGCATAGGTTTCCCTGTTCAGGTATTCATCTCCTTCGCTTACATCATCCCCAAGTGTCGTATCCGAGCAGTAAGAGATCGCAACGCCCCGGTTTTCCATCAGTTCATCTTTGACCGCGTCAATGGCCTCCGGATGGAACTCATAACCGGATTCTTCATTTCCTGTCCAGAATTCCGGCAGGTCCCGCGATTCCACCAGCTCAAACGCGGAGGAAAAGCGCAGATATTCCGGAACGTACCAGATTTCTTCCGGGTCGGAAAGCTCTATCTCGTTCAGGGAATCAGTAAGCTCATCGTCAATGTCACCATCCCAGACTTTATATGGAGCCAGTGATTCGGGAATCGGGCCGATGCCATCCGCGAAGGAATTTCCTAACATATTTGTCGATCCACCGGATCCAAGCCGGTAAATATTCAGCATGGAAATGCCTTCACCGGCCTGTGAATGGGGATCATCGAGTCCGTAATCCGGCAATTTGGTATAGGCAAACCAGGACTGCTGCAGTTCGCTGAGGTCCAGCTTGTCGGGATCCGCGTAATATTCCGCATAATCCGGGGAGATCTCGCGCAGCTGTGACAGAATGCTGATCTCAGCGGCAGCTGTCGCACCGAAAGCCCAGCAGGACGCCCAGGGCCATTGGTTCTTCACACAGGAAACCAGATCCTGATCCCTCAGGTCAAAATAGGAAGGGAATCCGGACTGCGCTCCCGCAGGAAATACCGACATCAACATGGATAAAATGACAATGATCAACACACACATGCAGCTTTGTTTTTTCATTTTTCAGCTCCTTATTATCTTTATTCGTAACTGTTCAAAAGGTTCCCCTGATTCAGCGACATAACCATGTGTGCTCCGTTCTGAACAGTTATCTTTCATTTATTATAATGGCATTCAAAATCATGAAAGACTGCATTGTTGAAATATCCGAGTGTACACGATTAATATCTGAATGAACGACTGCATCGTAATAATCGAAAGCCTGATCCAGTGCAATCTTGTCACGCATTTCGATAGTTTTCGGCCAACCTCCACAGACATGAAGTCTCAGCTAATTTTCAACATCGTGAGGCTGAAATCCATGATAGAATCAGATAAGGAGATTTTCAAGATGGGAACTTACCTCAATCCGGGAAACAGTGGTTTTACACGCATTTTTCAAAGTGACTATGTCGACAAAACCAATCTGATCCGTTTGGTCAACAATGTTATTGATACAACCAAAAACCTGATTTGCATCAGTCGTCCCCGTCGATTTGGAAAATCCTATGCGGCACAGATGCTTTGTGCTTATTATGATAAAACATGTGATTCACAAAAACTATTTGAAAATTATCAAATTTCTGAGGATGAATCTTTTTCCGGGCATCTTAATCGATATGATGTCATCTACCTGAACATGACGGATATCAAGCTTTATACGAATAATTACAAAACACTCATTCCCTTTCTGATAAATAACATCACTGATGAAATAAAAGCTCAGTACCCGATGGCTGTGATAAAAGAAGACTTTTCTTCAACGCTTGTGAATACAGTAGAAACAACAGGGAATAAAATTATCTTCATCGTTGATGAATGGGATGCACCGATACGGGAAAACCCTTCCGTCGAAAGGGAATATCTGGAATTTCTTCGATCATTATTCAAGAGCAGCGGAACTACTGCTAAAATTTTCGCTGCTGCCTACATGACCGGGATTCTGCCCATCAAAAAAGATGGTTCCCAATCCGCGATATCCGATTTTCGGGAATATACGATCCTTTCTCCTCAGGATTATTCAGAATTTTACGGGTTTACCGAAGATGAAGTCCGCGCCCTTTGTGAGGCGAAAGGACGATCCTTTCGCAGCGTAAAAAAATGGTATGACGGCTACACGATTGGAGAGGTACATTCCATGTATAACCCTTATTCCGTCATGTGCGCGATGGAAAGCGGAAAATACACGTCCTATTGGCGGAACACTTCCGCCGCGGAAACTTTGCTCTCCTATATAGATATGGATGAAGACGGTCTCCAGCAGGATATCGCGAAATTGATAGCGGGAGAGAAAATTCCGGTTGATCCGTTCTTCTTCCAAAATGATGTCGTAAATTTCAAAAGCAAGGATGATGTACTGACACTGATGATCCATCTGGGCTATCTGACCTATGAAGAGGTGCCGGATTCTTATGGCGATGATGAAACAATGACCGGATTTGCCTGGATCCCGAACGAAGAGGTCCGTATGGAATTTGAAAAGATCCTGCGGAAAGCCAGACACAGGGAACTGGTGGAACTGGTGAAACAGTCCGATCAGCTTTTGAAGGATACAATTGCCGGGAACGAAGATGCCGTATCGGCAGCGTTTGACCGGATTCGGAACACATCCTATGCCCCAACTTTCTATAATAACGAGCAAAGCCTTCGCTATGCGATCAAAATGGCTTATCTTTCCTGTGTTGATCAATATGCGCGTGTTGAGGAATTACCCACAGGGCATGGCATTGCGGATGTCGTATTTGTTCCCAAAAGAAGTTCATCCCTTCCGGCGATGATCATTGAACTGAAATGGGACAAACCGGCTGAAGGGGCGATCGCGCAAATCAAAGACCGGAATTATCCCGCATTCCTGAATGGTTACGGCGGAGATATCATCCTCGTCGGTATCACCTATGATGAAAAGACAAAACAGCACAGCTGCAAAATCGAAGTCAGTCGATAGACGTTACTCATCAGAAGTTGGTTTTTAATCGTTGATCAGCCCTGCCGGATTTGTACCTGACACCTTTTCAGACTGCTGTGTGCCGCATTATGTCTGTCAGTGATATTTCTGCGCGGAAAAGAATAATTTACCTGACCGGCGAAAGAATCCGATAAGTCAAATCACATTTTACAAATATTTGTATTGACAGAATCTATCAATAGTGACTAAAATAAAGTTAACTTTATTTTGGACGCTATTTCAGGTGAGGCAATGGAATATATCAAAAGAGAACTTGAACGAAAATTTCTGAGCATGAATTCTGTTTTCAAAGCAATCCTGATCACCGGTGCGCGTCAGGTCGGGAAGACGACTATGCTCAAACATCTGGCGAAAGATCAAGACCGGACTATTGTCAGCATGGACAACGCACGAATCAGAGAGCTTGCCAAAACAGACCCTGTCTTATTTTTCCAAACCTACCGTCCCCCGATTCTGATCGATGAGGTACAAAAAGCGCCTGAATTATTTGAGCAGATCAAGATCATCTGTGATGAAAGTGAAGAAAAGGGATTATTCTGGCTCACCGGTTCTCAAAGCAAAAAGCTCATCAATCAATCACGTGAATCCCTCGCAGGTCGTTTGTGCATACTCAAAATGTATTCGCTTTCCCAAAGGGAACTGGCCGGGATCTTTCCTTCGGAGGGTTTGGATTTTTCCTTTGACTCGCTCAGCAGGAGAAATACGCTCTTCCCAAAGAATGATGTTCATTCTGTCTTCGGACATATCTGGAAAGGCGGTCTGCCGGATGTTCAAAACCTGGATGAAGAGCAGCTCCAGGAATATTTCAATTCTTATATTGAAACTTATCTGATGCGGGATGCAGTGGATGATAACGGCATATCCAACACGGAAGGGTTCCGAAAATTTCTGCGTGCCTGCGCGGCATTCAGCGGGCAAATGCTGAATTATAACGAACTTGCCTTATCCGCTGGTGTCAGCGGTGTCACCGCAAAAGAGTGGGTCAGTATTCTTCAGCTCATGGGAATTGTAACGCTTCTGGAACCTTATTCCTCGAATGAACTTTCCCGCCTGATAAAATCACCAAAGATGTATTTCTGTGACACCGGTCTGTGTGCATATCTGTCCTCCTGGACAAACAAAGACGTGCTGATGAATGGAGCTGCTTCAGGGCATTATTATGAAAATTATGTTGTCGGCGAGTTTCTCCGAAATTATGCCTATGGGAAAAATACAGTCAATTTGAATTACTATCGGGACAAGAGCCAGCGTGAAATCGATCTTGTGATCGAAGAAAACGGTGTGTTGCATCCGCTTGAAATCAAAAAAGGCGCCAATCCGGAGAGAAGTTCGATCCGTACTTTTTCAGTTCTGAAAAAAGGAACCAAACCAATTGGGAACGGTGGTATCGTCTGTATGACGGAAGAGCCATTTCCGATCGATGAGATGAACTGCCTGATCCCCTCTAACATTATATAAAGATTTCACGAACAGTATATAACTTCCTCCCATCTTTTCGCTGTCATGATCTAAAACGAAATGAGAAAACAGTCGAAAGTTCTTGTTTCCTCAGTCTTCATCATTCTTCATTCTTACTTCTTCATTCTTAAGGAAACGCTGATTAATGCCTGTTTCATGGCAATTGAGTCAATACAACCTGTTCTGTTGACTCAATTCTGAGTCAACGAAAACAGGTCACTTTGACTCAAGCCGAATAAATCAGTGTTTCCTTAATTCTTTAAGGAACGCTTTCTGTTCGTCCGTGATGCGGTAACTCTCGACGGCCTTTTGGATCGTCTTGTTATGCGTCCATTGGTCGAGCCGGTGTTCCGTGAGATAAGGCAGGACGGCATCATACTGTTTTGCCAGTGCGGTGGCGAAGTACCAGGCGATCATCATGTTGACGTAGTATTCATCAGAGCGAACCAGCGAGACCATTTCCGGATAGGCGGGATCGAAGTCCTCATCCAGAAAGTGCTCCATCAGCATCCCGATGGCAAAGCGGATGGTATAGGTCTCAGCGGCGTTCAGCCATTCCCTGATATGGGTCAGCAGGTCGGGCCGGTGCTTTTTGAAAACCTTCGGTGACATCTGGTCGCAAGTCGCCCAGTTGTCCACATACGGGAGAAAACGGCAGACCTCCGCGATGCAGCGATCGTAATCTTTCATCTCCGAGAGAATGAAGGCATGCAGCTGGTTTTCGTCAAAATACCGGTGAGGGAGATCGTCCAGAAATTCCCGGATATCATCCTGTTTCGCCAGCTGCTTGGCGAATTTTCGCAGCTCCGGTGTCCGTACACCGATAAAGGCAGCTGCCTCCACCGTCGGCGTCAGCTTGCTTTGAAAATCCCGGTATTTCAGGTCCTGAAGGGAAAACAATCGTTCTCGAATCTCGTCAATTATCATTGTTTATATCTTGAAAAATAGGGCAAGCTAATTATGCTTTTATCGCGACCTCATTATATCGTTAAATGGCGTTTCCGGGGGGTGTTCTTGCAAAAATTCAAAAAACACCCCCCGGAAACGCCATTTAACTGAAAACTTGTTATCTGCTCAGGGATCTTTTTCTGCGCCAACGGATGACAGGGCCGAGAAGTTTGCGGAGACAATACTTGGCATAGAGCAGGGAAAAGACCGAGCCACCGTTGCGTTTGTGGATGCGGAGCATATCCGGCCAGCAGCGGTCATCTTCGGCGATCGTCTTGGCATCGGCATGTAAGCGGAACGCAGCCCAGGGCTCGGCGCCCGGCAGATATTTCACTTCGGAGATCTTCGCCAGCCGCAGCCAGAGGTCATAGTCCATGGCGAAATAGATCGTGTCATCCAGCGGCCCGACCTGTTTCCACAGGTCCGCACGCCAGAAGGCTGCCTGCTGCGGAATGTGTACATAGCCCTGCGTGAGTTTTTTATAGTCTGTCTGTTTTGCGTTGAAGCGGCCGATCACCTTGCCGTTGGCGTCGATGAAATCACTGTCGCCGTAAACCAACCCGCATTCGGGATGCGCTTTCAGGTAAGCCACGGCTTCACTGACCGCATGGGGGTATAAAATGTCATCCGAATTCAGCCAGGCAAGGATCTCCCCGTGAGCCCGGGCAAAGCCCTTGTTGATGGCATCGGTCTGTCCCTTGTCCTTCACAGACTCCCAGTAAGCCAGTCGGTCGGCATAGCGCTCGATGACCTCCGCGCTGCCGTCAGTTGAACCGCCGTCCATGATGATATACTCGATGTTCGGGTAGTTCTGCGCCAAAACAGAGCGGATGGTTGTCTCCAGGTAAGGAGCCTGATTGAACGAGGGCGTGACGATTGTCACCAGTGGGTCAGAACTCATTTGTAAACCTCAAGCTAATGAGAAATCAGAAATGATGAAGGAGAAAGAGCGGTGCCGTTTCGTGGTAAATATTTTTGAAATGGCCGAAAAATATCCGGGTCTGAACGAATTTCTCATTTTTCATTTCTCATTCAATGCGTAGATGATGTAATCGGGCTCCTGCCGATGGATCACGGCTGTATCATTCAGGTATTGAATGAGCCGTGGTTGTTCATAGAATTTCTTAAGGTCAGTCACAACCAGATACTTATAGTTCCAGAAAGTTGTGTTAAGCTTGATCAATGCGTCCAAATCGTCCATGCTTTCCACAGAGCTGTCCCAGATGCCCGGATTGTGCAGTCCCCAATAGGTCATCCCGCCGCCATAGTCATCCATGATGCCGATGGTGCTGATGCGGTCTTCGTAGGGTTCCAGCTCGTCCATCCATTCCACCCAGCGCTGCGGCCAGGCGCGGTAATTCGTGCGGTGCAGGGTCATCACGCTGTCGGCTGCCCACCAGGCACACAAAAGGACGCTGCAGAGAACCGCGGCCACGGGAACGATGCGGCTTTGCTTCCGCGCTGCTTTCATTATAGCACGGGAAGCGGTTTTCACAAGGGATCCCAAGCCTACAGCGACGAAGGGAAAGATCAGCAGCTGGTAGTAATTATGTGTGCCGATGTGGTGCGGCAGGCACAACCCATACAGGATATATCCGGCAAAATAGGCCAGCCAGGATGTCCGGGCGTTTTTGTCCCGGATCATCAGGATCCCGAAAATCGAGCAGAAAAAGAGCGGGACCGTGAACACCTGGTCGATCATGCGCATCCAGCGGACGTAAAACGCCGGACTGATCAGTTCAGAGAGGAAAAAACGTCCCTGATATTGCTGAACGAGGAAGCCTTTGATGAAATAGCCCCAATAATTATAAAGAAGCATCGGAGCCAGGGCGAGAACTGCCGCCAGCCAGATACGCCAGTTTTTCAGAGATTTCTTTAAGCTATTGGCGGAGATCAGCCCCGCAGCGATGGCCAGCCCCAGCGGAAATGCCGCGACCTGCTTGATCAGGATGCAGAGTCCCGCACATAAACCGGTGGCTATTGCTAACCTTAAAGAATTCGCGTCAGAAGTCCAGCGCTTCAGCAGGTACATTGTCCAGATCAGCAGACAGACCATGATGATATCCGGTTGGAAGGAACGGGAGGCGATCACCCCGTAAGGGAAGAAAAGATACCAGCCCAGAGCTCCAAATGTTCCGGCGGTTCCCAGCAGTTCGTCCGCCAAAAGGGCCAGTCCGATCCCGCCGATGAACCAGAAAAGGATGGAGGTTGCACGGGGAATACGCAGGTCTGCGGTACCGAACAGCCGGTAAAGGCCTGCGGTAAGTTTTTCGTAGATCGGCGGTTCGATCCAGGCCTCCAGCGTCCCGAGGATCATGGCATCGCGGTTGTATTCAGGGCTTTGGTCGGCGATATATCCGTTATCCTTAAGAAAAAATCCACGCGCCATTAAGGCGGAATGCATTTGCCGTGCAGGGTGGAAATCAAGCGGAGGATCGTCAAAATCCACAAATCTTAAAGCAAACCCAGTAATAAAAAGAGAGATAATGAGGGATAATTTCCAATTGAATTTCATATAGATTAAATAATATTAATATAAGTATGTTTGTTATTAAAATTTTAAGAAAACTCTTAATTCTTAACTCTTAATTCTTAATTCTTAAAATACTTTAAGATACTGTTGATACTCTTTCAGCCCCTCCAGTCGTTTTGCCAGGCGCTTTTGGAAAACCTTTTGAGCCGCATCGGGGCTGAGTGCCATCAGTGCGGTCAGCGCGAGACGGTTTTTGTCCTCCAGCACCCGCTGCGGGAAGAGACTGAAGGCTTTCGCGTAGGCTTTCAGGCTTTTTCCGGGGGCACCCCCTTCGGAAAGATAATGCGCATCCAGCCAGGCTGCTCCGCCCCGGATCTGTTTTTCGATCGGTTTGGCCCGCTCCGCTGTCAGCGGATCAGTCAGCAGCCACTCCGCGAGCCGGTAAGCTTCCTTTCCGAAATCCTCCGGATGGGCCCGGTTCTTGGCCTCTGCATGAAAGCGGGCAGCCGCCAGCGGTTCCGGGAGGTAAGCAAATTTTCCCCGGGAAGCCATCCGCAGCCAGAGGTGGTGATCCAGCATGAAATGATAGCTCAAGTCCAGTCCGCCGGCCTTTTCCCAGGCAGAGCGGCGGAAGAAGACGCCGGGCTGGGAGATCACCCGAAACGACATCAGGTCTTCGAGGGTATATTGATCAAAGCGCATCACGTTGATCATTTTTCCTTCGCCATCGATCGAGATCACGTCACCATAGACAGCATCAACATCCGGATGGACTGAAAGGAAATCCAGTGCTTTGTTCACCGTACCGGACAGGTAAAGATCGTCCGAATTCAGCCAGCCGATGATCTCTCCATGGGTGCGGGAAACGCCCTTGTTCACGGCATCTGCCTGCCCGCGGTCCTTTTCGGAGGTCCAGCCGCTCAGCCGGTCTTCATAAGAGCGGATCAGGTCGACCGAGCCGTCCGTGGACTCACCGTCGATGACCACGTATTCCATTCCGGGAATGTCCTGGGCCATGACGGAATCCATCGTCTGCTTTATATAGGCAGATTGATTATAGGACGGAGTGATAACGGAAACAGAAGGTATCGGAAGCAAAGTCTGTTTTGCAGACATAATATCCAGGTCTTTATTTAAGATAATTTTGCCAGTAATTCAGGTTGATCTACAGTGGGAATCAACAATGCATCCATTGCCTGCTGAGCGGTCAATGTCATTGTCTTCATCAAATTTTGAATGCTTTCGATCCGGTTTTGTTCTTTTCCTTCAATTCTTCCTTCGATTCTTCCTTCGTTTCTCACTTCTTCAAATGCTTCACACATAATTGCCACTCCTTTCGGATCCTCCTTATAATACCGGGTCGTATCTTTCAGTAAATCAAAATTCATATCGTCAGGATCCCAACACGAAAAATCATGAAGCAGTTTCCCAATATTTGAATCATCCCGATATGATCCATTGATATATAGAATATGTTCGCCGTCATTGAACAACTCATTTGATGCAAGAACTACCCGTTCTACCTGATAAAAGGCTAAGCCTTTTTGAAAATGATCCTTTTCTGTCAGAAAAATCGTATAAGTCTCCGGTAATTCTTCAAAATTCTGACCGACATCAAGGTTTTCAACATCCATGCAGCTTGAATGATATCTTGCTCTGTGAACACCAGCCCCATAAACGGATCTTTGTATCTCAAGGTCATATTTTCTTCCGCTTGAATCAGTCCCGTATGCGTCCAGACATATTGATCTTCCGCCTACCAGACGTTTCAAATCTTTTTGTGTTTCTAAACTGGTAATTATGAGATCATTCAGACCGGTAAAAATGCGCAATACAAACTGAGCCAGGGGAATATTATCCCGGAATATACAGCGCATAAAATCGTCATCAATCGGACGAAGTCCGCGAAGGCGTGCTAAATCCTCCTGCCTGATTCTTGTTCTTTGTATATCTTCTGATTTGTTCAAATGCATGCCGTTCCTTAGCAAAACAATTATTTTTATTTATTGTAACTATTCAGAACCTGATGGCGCAGCATGGTGTGCAGTCCTGCTGTGCCGGCTATGCGGCAGCATCAGGGCAGACCTCGAGTGCTCGATTCTGAATATTTACTATTTATTTTACAATGGAAAACAAACTTTATCAAGAGCAGTATCTATGATGAATTGTAAAATCGCTTAAGGAAACGCTGATTAATGCCTATTTCATGGCAATTGAGTCAATACAACCTGTTCTGTTGACTCAATTCTGAGTCAACGAAAACAGGTCACTTTGACTCAAGCCGATTAAATCAGCGTTTCCTTAATTTTTTATATTTGGCGATTTTACAATTTTCTAAAACAGCGCATCGTATTGCACCTTCGGATAGACCTGCAGCTTACCGCCGATGGTGGCGTCGAGAATTTCACGCCCGTCTTCTTTGTAGGCTTCGCGTGCCATAATGTAGGCCCGTTCAGAGGTGTCCAGGTCCGGCAGCTGCCAGCGGAAACCTTTGCCGAAATAGCCGGCGTTGAAATGGTTCGGGTCATCGCCCTGGGAAACAACAGTCTCATTGGGTTTGCCCTTGGTGGCAAAGCTGTGATCGACCCCGATCAGGATCACCTGCGTGAAACCGAGGAAATAAGCCGTCTGCAGCGCCATATAGGTCACGGTCGCGCCTTCCCACATGCGTTTGCGGATGTCCTTCTGGAAAACAGGACCGGTATAAGTCCCGTAAAGATAGTAGAGGTTATCCGAAGGGCGGACCCACTTCTTGTGCCGCAGAGAAACGAAACGCGGCATGGTGAGCTTTTCGATGTCCTCATGGGTCTGTTCCGCGACAAGATCGTTCACGCACAGGTAATAGGAAGTCTCAAAGCCCATCTCCGGGAAGGCCAGGTAGATGCGGTTCAGACCGAAGGTATATTCATTCTTCAGCTTCGTCAGGTCCGTCTGCTTGAGGCTCGGACCGTTGCCGATAATGAAACAGCGCTCTCCCTTGTGCTTATTCTGTAAGACGCCCAGTTTTTCGATGGTGTCCTTCCGTTCCGGGCTCCAGTAGGCCTCCGGGATATCCTTCAGGCGCTTTGCACCGTCCACAATGTCCCGGGCTGTGTTCAGGATCGGCTCCGGTGTTATTTTTTTTATCGTATCTTTCAGCATATAGTAAATACCCTCGCTCAGTAACCGGCAACCAGTAACCGGAAACCAGCAACTATGGACTACCAACTAAAAACGCTTCCTGACCTCATCCAGGTCGTCATGCGGGATGTTGAGGCCAATCAGCAGGTTGCGGATCGTGTTCCAGTGGACGCGCTCGCAAGCCACAGGACTGTAATTACAGTTATGCGGCGCGATCAGGACGTTGGGCATGGAACGCAGCGGGGAATCCATCGGCAGCGGTTCGGTCTCAAAGACGTCCATTGCCGCACCGGCGATCTTCCCGGCGGCCAGTGCTTCAGCCAGCGCTTTTTCATCGATTACCGGCCCGCGGGATGTGTTGATGAGCACCGCGGTCGGTTTCATCATGGCAAGGGTCTTTTCATTGATGAGGTGTCGGGAAGTCGGGTTCAGGTCGGTATGGCAGGTCACGAAATCGGATTCATGCAGCAGCTGTTCCAGCGGAACCTGTTCGATGTGGTTTTCGATCAGGAAATCCGGCTTCACCGGGACGATGTCGTTCACCAGAATGCGGGTGCCGAAGGGGCGGATGCGGCGGGCGACAGCCTGACCGATGTTGCCGCAGCCGATGATGCCGACGGTCGTCTCGGAAAGGGTCGTGATGGCCGGCTTATCCCACTTGCCCTCGTGCATGGTGCGGTCCATGAAGGGCAGCGAACGGGCGAAGCTGAGCATGTAACCGATGGCGGTCTCGGAGACCGGGATGGTGAAGGCGTTGAGCGTGTTGCCGATCATGACGCCGAATTTTTTGCAGGCTTCCTTGTCGATGGCGTCAATGCCGGTGCCCCATTTGGAGACCACCTTCAGGCGCGGGGAGCAGGCCTCGATCACGCGGGCACTGTATTCATCATCGCCGCAGATGGTGCCGTCAAACAGTCCTGCATATTTGATAATGTCATCTTCCAGTAATTTCTGTTTCACATCCGGAACGATCATTTCGATCCCGTAATGTCCTTCAAGGACTTTGCGGAAACGATCTACGGATGTCATCATGTAAGGCGCGGAAAAAATAATGGTCTTTTTCATTTCATTCCTCTTGTAATAATGGAAGTGTCAGTGTCTGCTATCTCCATTGACACTTCCTCTGATCAACAACCAGTAACCAGCAACTAATAACTAACAACTAATAACTAATGACTGAGCTTCATCATCAGCTCGGTCACGGCAAATTCAAATTCATCATCAATGTCCTGCGCTTCACGGGCTGGGATCGGGAACAGCATGGGGCGGTCACCGATGCGGGTGTGTTTTTTCTCCAGCACCTCCCGGGTGAAAATATAAATGCAGGAGTTCTCTTCATAGATCGGGGGCAGGTCCTGAGTGCGCAGCAGAATGTTCTGATTGTGGTTGATGGGACGGGCCAGCTGGTCCCAATAGCGTTTTTTGACCTCGGTCACCGAAAACAGGGAATCATAAAGATAGGCCTTTTCCTGCAGCGCACGGATGGCGGCGGAGATGGTTGAGGCCTTCAGCAGCGGGTTGGTGCTGTGGGTCTGCAGGTAATAATCGGCTTTGATTTGAGATGTGTCGTACATCAGGATCTCATTCATCGGCACGTCATCTGCCCGCAGTTCTTCCGGACGCAGCAGGGCCTGGACCTGCGGGAAGTCCTTCGCCAGCCCTTCGATCACCACCGGGCTGTCGGTATCCACCACCACTTGGTCGATCTCCGGCACGTTCAGCAGCGCCTCCATGATCCAATGGTAGAGCGGCTTGCCGTTCATCAGGCGGTAATTTTTCCCTTCCACGCGCACCGAATGGTGGCGCATCGGTACGAACGCTGCAATTTTCATAAAACTCTCCTGTCGCATCACGGGATACAGCCCTGCTGTGCGGGCTTCGCCGCAACATCAGAGCAGTCTCCGTGTGCTTCTTTCTTCATTCTTACTTCTTCATTTTTTGTTCGTCCGGCAGCACGAACGCCTTGCCCTCGAGGATCCCCTCATGGATCACCTTCAGGTTAAGGTCATTTTCCGGGTCCAGTGCCTCCAGCGGGAACTTTTTGATTTTTACATAGCCTTTCCAGGTCTCATCGGGTGCGATGAACGGCTCAAAGGAAAGGGCGGTGTGGAAGAACTGGTAATACATAAAGCGGCGGGCGGTCAGCCGGAAGGATTCCGGGACCGTGATCTCAGCCGCGTTCAGCAGTTCTTCACACTTCTCCAGGTATTCCGGGATAGTCTTCGGGAACCAGCACAGCGGCACCTGCGTGTAGCGGGACCGTCCGGCGCTCAGGACCCCGGCGCCCATGATGGCCGCCTCCAGCCCGATGGTGGAATTATAGACCATGGTGAACTTGGAGGCCTGGATCAGCTCGTAGGAACTGATGTATTCTTCCGGGGGGACATACATCACGTTGGGCTGCCAGGTGAGCTGGTTTTTCTTTACCCAATCCGTGACCGTCTCGTGGCTTTCCTTCCCCGGACGGGTCTCATCCGGATGGGCCCGGATCACGAAGAGGGTATCAACATGGTTTTCAATGATCCGTTTGACTTCATCCAGCCAGGCAAACATATCATCAAAAACCACGTTGGCATGTTTCTGACTTGTGTCAAAAATCACGTTGGTGAACACCGGGACGATCTGGCGGAAGGTCCGGGCCTTTTCCCAAAATTCCGGCGGCAGGGCTTTCATCTCCGGCCAGAACTGTACGCCGGCGGTGGAGAAGGTGCCTTTCATGCGTTTGGAGAGATAGTCGTCCAGTTTCGCGTCCCGTTCCGGGGTCATTTCAAAATCATCCGGCAGCTCGATCGGGCAGGCGGTCGCCTCTCCCTCGGTGAAGATGGCGGTGTTTGGCATCAGCCCGATCTCATGAGTGAAGGTCGGGATGCCCCTGGATTTGCCCAGCCACTTGACCACGGCTTCCGGATATTGCAGGCCGTTGAAGACCACCACTGCCCTTGGTTCCAGCTCATCCATCAGGCGGCTTGCCTGCAGGTAGGTGCTCCAGGCGGAGCGTATGAAGGAACGCTGCAGCGTGACCGCTTCGGGATCGCCATCCAAATGATGTTTGCGCAGGATCCAGCGCAGCGAAGGCAGGGTCAGTTCGCCCAGCGGAACACCTTCATGGACATAAGCGGAAAGCCCGGCATGGTCCAGCCCCTCGACGTCATTGGCAACTTCATTATCCTGTTCATAGCTGAAAACGGTATGCGGCAGTCCGTTATACATCTCCCGGGAGAGCTCCATGCAGCCTGAGCAGAGCGATTCTCCACCCCGTCCGACGGAAAGCAGACAGGGTTTCAGACCCCTGCCGCAGCTGATGAAGTGGACGGGAACGTTTGAATAACGCAGGCTGGATGCGGTGATCCAGGCAAAAGCCGCGTTCAGACTGGTGCGGTTGAGCCGGGTGGAGGCATTGAAGAACAACACCGGGTGCTCCGCATCAGAAAGCTGTGCCCCGGTAGCCCGGTTTACCCTTTGAAACCGGTGCGCATTGGCGGAATCCGTCAGGCCCATGGATGCGTGTTCCCGCAGGATCGTGAAAAATGAACGCTTATTTTCCTCTGCCATAAATCTTCTACAGGTTTTAGGTTTCAGGTTTCAGGTTTCAGCGTGATCTGCAAATGTCTTATTACTGTAATTTGATCACCAGCAACCAGCAACTGACCACTAACAACCAGCAACTATTTCACTCTTCTCAATTTATTCAGGCTCGGCAGTTCGGAATCATAAACTTTTTTGACCCCGTCACCGAGGGCCTGCTCGGTCACCCGGATATATTTCACCAGCCGGGACATCCCGCCGGGTTCAACGGAGGCGGATTGATCCGTGCCCCACATGGCACGATCGAGGGTGAAGTGACGCTCCACGATCGATGCACCGAGTCCGACCGCTACCACGGAAGGGATCAGCCCGGTCTCATGGCCGGAATAGCCCACCGGGCAGTCAAATTCCTGTGCCAGTGTCTCCACCATGCGCAGGTTCAATTCCTTCGGGTTGCAGGGGTAGGCGCTGGTGGCATGGGTGATGGCCAGCCGGTCCATGTCGAAATGGCTGACAGATTCACGGATCTGCTCCATGGTTGACATGCCGGTTGACAAAATAATGGGACGTCCGGTGGTGTTCAGCTTGTCCACCAGTCCGGTATCGGTCAGCGCGGCAGAGGGCACTTTATAAGCGATCGGGTCAAACTGTTCGAGGAAGTCGATGGCTTCCTCGTCCCAGACAGAGGCGAACCAGTCGATGTCCAGCTGCCTGCACAGTTCATCGATCCGGGCATATTCTTCCTGCCCGAATTCCACATGCTCCCGATATTCCAGGTAGCTGATATAGCCCCAGGGCGTCTCACGCATTTTGCCGCGTTCTTCCGGCGGGACACAGAGCAGCGGGGTGCGCTTTTGGAATTTGACCGCACTCACACCCGCATTTTTTGCCGCACGGATCATGTCTTCCGCGATTTTGATGTCACCGTTGTGATTGATGCCGATCTCCGCGATGATATAGGTGGGATGACCGGTACCGATGATGTGTTTTCCGATTTTCAGTTCTTTTGCCATATGTTTATTTCTTATTTCTTATCTCTTATTTCTTATTTTGTAAAAGCATGTCGCACAGTTCACGGACGGCGCCTTCTCCGCCGTTATGGACCAGCACGAGGTCCGCTTCCTTTTTCACTTCCGGGTTGGCGTCCGCGGGAACCACGGCGCATCCGACCAGCGGGAAACAGGGCAGGTCATTGATGTCGTTGCCGATATAGATCACGTTTTGCGGGTCGATCTCTTTTTCTTTCAAATAATTTGCGAGAATATCGCCCTTTTTCAGCACACCGTGAATGCATTCCAGGTTGAGCTTCTTGCAGCGGGTCATGACCACCGGGTTGCGTTCCGTGGAAAGGACGATGATCTTCATGCCGCTTTCACGGAGCAGGCGGATCCCCATGCCGTCAGCACGGGAACAGCGGACGCTTTCGATCCCGTTCTGGTCTACGATCACGCAGTCGTCGGTCATCACACCGTCAAAGTCCATCACCACCAGGTCGACCTTCTTCGGGATCCCGCGGCGGGCCTTGCCGGGCCATACCATGTTCAGATCCGCATGGGTCACCAGCCATTCGTAGCGCATCCAGTCAAAGGGAGTGTCGATATCGATGGTGTAGCTGGGATCCAGGAAGAGCGGCATGATGTTTTTCCCGCTCATGCTGTCCCCTGCCATGAAGGTCCGTTCCGGACGGATGGCGTCGATGTGACCGGTCTGCCAATAGACCGGCGGCAGCTTTTGGCGGGGAGCGTTATAGGGTTCATCAATGCCTTCCACCTTGAGCAGCCCATGCATCAGCCCTGTTTCGGTGTCGACCCGCCACATCTTGTGCGGGTTTTCATCCGCGGGGACCACCCCGCGGACGGAATCGGCTTCCGGATGATCCAACAGCAAGCGGATAGCTTCATCCACCATGCCCACCGGACGGGCGGGAGAGGTGGGACGCAGCTGGACAACCACATCCGGCACGTAGCCTTCGTGTTCCTTCAGCCATTTCAGCGCGTGCTGAAAAACCGGCAGGTCCAGGGTGTTGTCAGCGGCGAATTCAGCCGGACGCAGGAAGGGCGTCTGTGCGCCCCATTTGCGGGCCACGGCCGCGATCTCCTCATCGTCTGTGGAAACGATCACCCGGGTGGTCAGTTCGGACTGCAGCCCGGCAGCGATCGAGTAGGCGATGAGCGGATAGCCGGCAAAGGGTTTGATGTTTTTGCGCGGGATCCCTTTGGACCCGCCCCGGGCGGGGATGATGGCCAGGACTTCAGTTTTTTTTACCATGCTGTCCATCCGCCGTCTACGACCAGGTTGGCGCCGGTCATGTATGTGGAGGCATCGGATGCCAGGAACAGGATCGCTCCGTTCATCTCATCCTGATGCGCCATGCGTCCCATCACGGTGCGATAGGAATAGTGTGCCACGAACTCATCGTCGTTGTTGTTGAAAACGCCGCCCGGTGTCAGCGCGTTGGCGCGAATGCCGGTCCCGGCGTAATAGGTGGCCAGATATCGGGTCAGCCCCAAAACGCCGGCTTTGGTCACGGAGTAGTAGACCGGTTTGTATTGGCGGTTGTTGGGATCCTGTCCCTCTTTTTCATAAATGCGCTGGTCCGGACCGGCCAGGCCGTAAGTGGAGCAGATGTTGATGATCACGCCGTGATTCTGTTTTTTCATCGGTTTCACCGCTGCCTGAGCGCAGAGGAAGAGCCCTGTGAGGTTCACGTCCACGGCTGCACGCCACTGGTCCAGCGGATAGTCTTCAAAATTGTTGGTGTTGCGGGCATGGGTGGCGTCGAACTTCGGGTCCATGGCCGCGCTGCAGATCAGCGCATCCAGCCGTCCGGTTTTTTCCACCGCAAAATCTGCCATGGCCTGTGTGGAAGCCGGGTCGGTCACATCCAGACGGAAGGGCAGGCATTTGCCGCCATCCGCACGGGCGGCCTCGGCGGCCTTTTCCGCCAGTTCCATGTTCAGGTCGGCCACGATCACGTCCGCTCCGGCCTGTGCCAGGGTCTTTGCAAACTGGCTGCCCAGCAGTCCTGCGCCGGTCACAACGGCTGTCTGGCCGTTCATTTTAAATTTGTCGAAAATCTCGTTCATCAATTCCTCAATCATTATTCACAGTTATTCATAATGCTATTATATACGGATTTCAGGGGCTGGGGCTGAAATTAAGAGTTAAGAGTTAAGAATTAGGGGCACCTCTAAAAACTACCGGGCGGGGGTATGGGGCGGCACACAGAGAAAAAATTGACTTTTTAGAGTTTCCCATAAGAATAAAAAATAAATCGTTAAGTAATTATCTAAAACGACAAATGTCATAAAATTCGTATAACTATAAACACCTATGAGAAAATAAACTGAAAAATAGCAGAAAAGTGTGATATAGTAAAGACAGGCAAGGCTTTCAGGAGGGGGTAAGTTGAAAGTCTTTGGTTCCGAAAGAGCCAAAAGAAGCAGGGCACCATATCAGGGCGCCCTGTTTTAATTCGTAAATGACTGATGAAAATCATGCGGTTTCACCGGAGAGACGGCCTTTGGCAGACCTTGACGCAAAATATTTCAGAAAAGAAACAAAACCATTTGAACGCTTCTTATTTTATACCGTGTATAATATAAGCAGAGGGAAGATATGTCAATATCCTTATCGTTTATCATACCTGTTTATAATGAAGAAGAGAGTATTGAAGAATTATTATCTCGCATCACAGGAAGCTGCGAGAAGAATAATTATCAAAACTATGAAATCATCTTCATTGATGACGGGTCAACAGATTCTTCCGCAGCAAAAATCATTGATTTGATCGCTGCTCACCAAGACAATGAAAATTACACGATCAAGCTGATCCGTTTTCGGAAAAATTTCGGCAAAGCTGCCGCGCTGCAATCCGGGTTTGAACACGCAAACGGGGAGATCGCAGTTACGATGGATGCTGATTTGCAGGATGATCCGAACGAAGTTCCCAAACTGCTTGCAAAAATGGCAGAGGGGTATGATGTGGTTTCCGGATGGAAACAGGTCAGGCATGACCCGTTGGAAAAGAGACTTCCCTCAAAATTGTTTAATGCCTTTACTGCTCGAATGTCAGGGATCAAAATTCACGATTTCAACTGCGGTTTTAAAGCCTATAAAAAAATTGTATATCAAAATCTGAACATATACGGGGAAATGCACCGCTATATTCCGATCCTTGCCAAACGGCTCGGCTTTTCAACCGGGGAAGTCGCTGTGGCACACCATGCCAGAGAGCATGGTTATTCGAAATATGGGTTTGAGCGCTATCTGCGCGGTCTTTTTGACGCGATCACTTCTTCATTCCTTTTGCATTACGGTGATCGTCCGATGCACTTTTTTGGCCGTCCGGGGCTGCTCATGTGCCTTACCGGGATCGTGATCTGCTTCATCTTGACGATTCAATGGTTCCGGGGGCAGCCCATCGGCACCAGGCCGCTGCTTTCGCTGGGAATTCTGCTGATCACCATCGGTTTTCAGTTTTTCGCGACAGGTCTTTCCTGCGAAATGCTGCTGGATCGTCTTGGCAACAGGGGTCAAAACCCGGCGCGTATCGCGGAGATCATTTCATCCGAAGATGCCGCACAAAAAAATGTTGAAGGGTAGACGCTCTTCATGAGATCCTTCTTGCTTCGATATAAAAAATTTATACCTGCTCTGCTTTTTTCAATATTTATATTGAACGGTGTTTTCTTCTATCGGGATTTCGGCCTCAGCACCGATGAGTCTCTACAAAGAAACCATGGAATTGTCACCTACCGCTGGATCAACAAAACCTTTTTTCATCGTGATGTTTTTGTAACCGAGGGAACGGATGACCTGGAGCACTACGAAGCCAAATACTATGGTGTGGCGATCCAGCTTCCGCTGGTTGCTGCGGAAGATCTCTATTGCCAGATGACCGGCAGACCGATGGACGCGGGGACGATTTATCATATGCGGCATCTTTATACCTATGGATTTTTCGTCCTTGGCCTTTATTGTTTTTACCGCATTTTGAAGGACCTGTTCCATTCCGAAGGGTATGCCGTTATCGGTGTTTTGATGATCTATACCTTCGGACGTTTTTTCTCGGATGCTTTTTACAACATCAAGGATATGATGTTCACATCCCTGTTCACCATCAGTTTATATCATGCCGAACGGGTTTTGATGAGCGGTTACGACCGCAAATGGTGTCTCCTTTTTGCGGTCTCTGCGGCGTTCACCGTCAGTTCGAGGATCGTCGGCGCGGTTCTCCCTTTGCTGCTGCTCGTGGTCACCGTCGTGACGCATGCCGTCGGGCATAAAAGAATTCCGAAAACAATTTTGCTGGTTTTTCTGGCTTATCCGATCTGGCTTGTCATCACGCCGGCTTCATGGGTCGATCCTGTCCGCTATTCGTTGGGCTGTGTTTTTACTTTTTCGGATTATAAAACATGGACAGGGTTTTACCGTTACGCGGGAGCCTGGCTTTCAGAAAATCAGACCCCATTTGATTATTATTTGCGCTGGATCGGGATGACAGTTCCCCTGGTATATCTTTTGTTCATTCTTTACGGGGCGTTTTGCTTTTTGCTGTCATGTTTCCGGTACAGATCATCCAAAACCTGTCCGGACGGGGCCGGGCCCTTTCTGTTCATCGCGATCTTTATCCCGCTGGGCACCATTGCGTATCAGATGATCAAACGTCCGACGGTTTATGACGGCTGGCGGCATGTTTATTTTCTGTACCCCTGCATGATCATTTTTGCGGTATATGGCCTGAAGCAGCTCCAAACAGGAACCTCGGCTCGGCTCAAAACCTGTGCCCTGGCATTGCTGTACGTTTCCATGGCTTACAACACCGTGATGATGATCAAGAATCATCCGGCTCAATTCGCAGCCTATAACCTCATCGGGCAGAGAATTTCGGCCGATTATGATGGTGATTATTGGGGCTTGTCCATTTTCCCGCAATTGAGATGGATCGCGGAAACAAACAGCGATGTCAAAAGTGTTTCGATTTACGAACCTGAATTATGGCGGCTGCAGACAGATCACGAGCTGCTCAGTGAGGATGAGCGGGCTAAAATTCTCATTACGGATAAAAACGCGGATTATATTATCGTATGGAGACTTATACCGCTGGATCGCAATGATGCCGCAGCGGGATATGTTGATTCAAAGTCCCTGGAGGGATACAAAGAGGTCCATCCTATCATCAGCTATGGATCCAAAATTTCCTCTGTATTCCAGAGGATAGATGACTAACGCAAGTCCCGTGTCCCGGGTTTTCTTTGAATTTTAAAGGTTTCAGGTGGAGGGGAAGCGTTTACCGCCCGAAACCTGACACCTGAAACCTGACACC
>CAYWKZ010000010.1:23360-28363 GCA_964459115.1 uncultured Leptolinea sp.
CTATCCCCTATCCCCTATTAAAGAAAGAAGAGGCCGGATGTCCGGCCTCTTCTTTCTTTTTGCTTATTTGCCTGATTCGATCGCCGGGACGTACATTTTCCGAACATAATCACTCACCATGCGGCGGGTGCTGAACATCGGAGAAAGGGTCTTGATGGCGTTCTTCATCATCTTCATCCATTCGGTGGACGGTTCGGCAGGATCTTTGCGGTAGTAATACTTCGGGACGATCTCATTTTCCAGCGTTTCATACAGGCTGAGCGCATCCGCGTCATCCTGAGCTTCGTTGGACGGATATTCGTCTTCGGTGCCGATGGCCCAACCGTTCATGCCGTTGTAGCCTTCAGCCCACCAGCCGTCGAGGACGGAGAAGTTCAGCGCGCCGTTCATGGCGGCCTTCATGCCTGATGTACCGGAAGCTTCGTTCGGGCGGCGCGGGGTGTTCATCCACACGTCTACACCCTGGACCAGGTGACGGGCGATATCCATGTTGTAGTCTTCAAGGAAGACCATGCGGCCGCCGGTGCGGTGATCTTTGATGGCGCGGTAAAGCTGCTGAACGATCAGCTTGCCGGGTTCGTCGGCCGGGTGAGCTTTCCCGGAGAAGATGATCTGGACCGGGCGGTCGATGTCGTTGAGGATGCGGATCAGCCGTTCATAGTCGCGCAGGATCAGATAGCCGCGTTTGTAGGTCGGGAAGCGGCGGGCAAAACCGATGGTCAGCGCGTCGGGGTCCAGCAGGACACCACCGGCAACGATCTGCACCGGGTGAACGGAACCGGTCAGCCAGGCTTTGCGGGCTGTACGGGTGATGTAGTTGTTGAGCATGCGCTTCTGATGGCGGCGGACATCCCAGAGAATGAAATCCGGAACAGTGTCGATCTTTTCCCAGTTTTTCGGGTCATCCGGATTGGTGCGCCAGTCGCTGCCGAGATATTCATCGAAGACCAGGCCCATGCGGCGGGACAGCCAGCTGAAGGTGTGCACACCGTTGGTGATGTGGTCGATCGGAATTTCAGTCACATCGCGTTCCGGCCACAGGAAGTGCCACATCTTGCGGGAGACTTCTCCGTGCAGCGCGGAAACGCCGTTGTTGTGTTCGGAAAGCTTCAGGGCCAGGATCGGCATGGTGAACTGTTCGCCCCATTCGGTGTTTTCCTTCGCCAGGTCGATGAACTGGTCGCGGCTGAGTCCGAGCTTCTGCCACATGGGAGCAAAATATTTTTCCACCAGCCAGATCGGGAACTTGTCGTTGCCGGCCGGGACCGGGGTGTGAGTGGTGAAGACATCGCTCTTGCGGACGATAGCAGCAGCTTCTTTGAAGCTCATGCCGCCGGCAACCATTTCACGGCAGCGTTCCAGTGCCAGGAAAGCCGCGTGGCCTTCATTCATGTGCCAGACTGCCGGTTCGATGCCGAGGGTGCGCATGGCACGGACGCCGCCGATGCCGAGCAAAATCTCCTGGGAGATGCGGGTCTCAAGGTCGGCAGTGTAAAGCTTTGCGGTCAGCTGCTGGTCATAAGAGCTGTTTTCCGGGATGGCGGTGTCAAGCAGGTAAAGGGAAACACGTCCGACCTGCATTTTCCAGACCTGGGCGAAAATGTCGCGGCCGGGAAGGGTCACGGAGACCAGCACCTTGCTGCCGTCTTCGTAATAGAGCGGGATGATCGGGAGTTTGGAAAAATCCAGATAGAAGTTGGAGGTTTCCTGCCAGCCGTCTTCGCTGATCTTCTGGACGAAATAGCCCTGATTGTAGATGAAACCGATGGCGTTGAGGGGCAGCCCCATGTCGCTGGATTCCTTCAGGTGGTCGCCAGCCAGGATCCCCAGACCGCCGGCATAAGCCGGGATGGACTCGTGCAATCCGAATTCGAAGGAAAGATAGGCGATGGATTTGTCCCCGTGGTTGGGGTAGTGCTGGTTGAACCAGGTGTTTTTGTCGGCCATGTAGGCGTCAAATTCGGCCATGACACGATCATAAAATTTCAGGTATTCCAGATCTTCGGACGCCTGTTTGAGTGTGGCAAGCGGCACTTCCTGAAGCATAATGATCGGGTTGTGCTGGACGTGGTCCCACAGTGTCTTGTTCAGCTTCCTGTAGAGGTTGAGTGCATCCGGATTCCAGGCCCACCAGAGGTTGTAAGCCAGTTCATTCAATCGACCGATGCGTTCCGGTAATTCACTGTTCGCAACCGGGATTCTTTCGTAGATTTTCTTTTGCATTTTTCCTTATCCTTACTTTAACCGGTCATGTGACGGACCGGCCTTGTTTCGCAAAAATATCACTGTATATCTTACTTGAAAAATGACCTTTGTCAGGGAAAACGTGACAATATTCACTGTCTTGCCGAAAAGGGGGACGGTACCGCGAAGCGGGCCTGTACCACGGGCAATCGGCGCCTAATTCTATGAGGTTATACCGTCCTACCCGGGGTACAGGCCCCTGCGGGACCCGTCCCCCTGAAACTTATTCAAATTCTTCGAATTCTTCGAAGTCCCCGAAATCCTCCTCCTCTTCAACGGGCGCGGGTTCGGGCAGCGGGCCGTAGATCGCGGGAACGATCGCACGGCTCCAGGCGACTTCGGAAAAGATGTTGTAGTACTGCAGGTTTGGCGTGTAGAAATCAAAATAGATGTTTGAATAGACCGGGATCATCGGCAGAACTTCGGTGAAGCGCTCCTGGAACTTCAGCCAGCGTTCAACATATTCCAGCACGTCACCGGGTTCGGTGCGGCGCATGTCCACGGCCCGCTGATAAAGTTCATCGTCCGCGATCTCCGTATAGTTCCATGTCGGACTGCCGTCTTCACCCGGGGTGAAATGAGCGGAAGGGTCAAAGATCACATCGAAGTTGGACCCCAGATAGAGCATGTCACAGCTGCGCGTTGTCCTGCGGTAAAACATATCCAGGATCGCTTCCATGGGTTCCGGTACGGTTGTCAATGCGATCCCTGCCTGTTGCAGCCAGGGAATGAAGTGAACATCCATGATCTCAGCGATCCGGTTGCCGGCAGGGTAGGCCAGCGTCAGGTCCAGCGGGATGAGTTCGCCGTCGATGAGTTTGCAGCGGACATCATCAGTCTCCCGGACAAAAGCTTCTCCGGAGCGGTTCAGCGTCCAGCCATCCGCTTCCAGAAGCCGGATCGCCTCCTCGACGTCCAGGTCATAGATCTTCAGTCCATCCAGGTTCAGCGCTTCCCATCGTTTCAGCTCTTCCTGATATTCCCTCATTTCCGCGGCTGTCGGGTTTTCCGGCTCTTCGATAGGGTAAGCCAGAGAGCCGTTGACGATCTGGTACATCCACTGTCCCAGGCCATAGAAACCGTCGACCCGCAGGCCATAGTTCCCGACATAATCCTGCACCATCCAGTCCTTGTCGAGGCTGTGGGCGATGGCCTGGCGGACTGCCTGACTGCTCATGGCCGGTTTTTCGGCGGAAAAAGAAATAAACGTCAGCCCGATGCGGGGATAGTTGCTCATGCCGAAGCCTTCGCTGACAGCCAGCTGAATGCCTTCGGTGATCGTATCGCCCAGCGTCACCTTGTTGAGCAGGCCGAATTCGCCGTTTTGCAGTTTTTCAGTCATGGTGTCATTTTCCGCATGGGTGAACACAAGCCGCGGGATGGTGGGAACATAGCCCAGCATGTCGCCTTTATATTCGGGGTTGATGACGAACTCCGCGGTCGTGCCGTCAAATGCCGTGAGCATATAAGGGCCGCTGACCACGGAAGGATGGGTGAGATAGCCCGTTTCCGGGTCAAGGATGGTTTGTTCCAGCAGCTTTGCGTCAAACGGTCCGTCGATATAAACGCCGTTTCCGTCATCCCGGATGGTGCAACCCGGCGCGACGACATGCATCGGGGTGGGCGTGCAGTAAAGCAGCCCCAGTTCATAGAAAAAGGGCAGATACTCGTGCCGGATGGTGATGGAAAACTGCCGTTCATCCCTCATACGGATGCCGCTCACCACTTTAGACGCGCCGGAGAGATATTCATCCACTCCTTTAATATGGTTCAGGCGCAGCGGTTTCCCGCCCAGCTCACGGATCTCGGGCGCGATCTGCAGCAGAAACGAGAAGATATAGTCGGTAGCCAAAATCGGTGTCCCGTCTGAGTAAACGAGATCGGAATAAAGCGAAATGTAGTAGGTCCGGTCTCCGTTATCTTTATCCACTTCTGCCAAACCGTTGGCCACCGACGGGTCAAAAATGAACATTCCCTCTTCGCCGTTCCAGTTCACCAGGTTATAGCCGTGAAGGAGCAGGCGCACGTCCAGGTCAGCGGTGTTGTCTCCCCACATGTCGGTGTAAAAATTGCCTTCCAGGTGGGTCGGGTTGCCGACGACCAGTTCTTCGAAATCTGCCTCTGAATTGCTCCCGCTTTCTTCCGCCGGGGCGGCAGGATCCTGGGCGGAGACGCTGAGCGTCCCCAATGCAGACAGCAGCAACAAAACCAGGAAAATCAGCTGTTTTCTCATTGGCTTTCTCCTTATTCGAAGCAGTCCGCCGCATTCAGGTTGATCTCACCCAGACCCAACGGGATGCTGTAGTCATCGATGAAGGTCGACGGCGCCTCAAACACCAATTCCGGGTATTCCGGATCCGGCGGGTTGTCCGGGACCGGTTCGGTCGGATGCGGCGTCGGGGTCTCCCGCGGGACGATGGCAGTCGCCGTCGGGGTGATGATCGGGAACAGTGTTTTTGACGGCGTCGGTGTCGGCGTGACAACGGTCGGTGTGGCAGTCGGTGTGGTTGTGGTCACGATGATGACTGGCGTCGGTGTTTCTGTCGGCGGTTCGGGCTCATCAGTTTCATCCGGCGGTTCGGGCGTGGTCGTGGTCACGATGATGACCGGCGTCGGTGTCTCTTCCGGCGGTTCGGGCTCATCAGTTTCATCCGGCGGTTCGGGCGTGGTCGTGGTCACGATGATGACCGGCGTCGGTGTCTCTTCCGGCGGTTCGGGTTCGTCAGTTACATCCGGCGGTTCCGGAGTCGGTGTCTCAT
>CAYWKZ010000010.1:28463-35654 GCA_964459115.1 uncultured Leptolinea sp.
TCCGGCGGTTCGGGTTCGTCAGTTACATCCGGCGGTTCCGGAGTCGGTGTCTCATAAACGTTTTCAAAGGAAATGCTCTCCGACCAGTGTTCGGAGCTGATGGTGCCGTTGTTGTTGTCTCCGGAACCGCTCGTTCCTATGATATTCTTCAGAACCAGTGTGCCGAAGGAACCGGAAACCTCGGATCCGACGCCCGGTTCTTCCCACACTTCATAAGCATTGTCCGGGATGTTCACGAAGGCGGCAATGTTCTGCGCCTCACCGTTTTTGATGGTGATCGTATCTGATTTAACGGCTTCGCTGTCCTGTCCGCCGGCCTTTGTTTTCAGGCTGAAGGTCAGCTCTTTATCCAATCCGCCGAGCTCTATTCCGTCCGGGGCGGTTACATTTTTCCGCACGATGATGGACTTGACCGGGTAGAGGTAGAAGTTGTCAGACAGCTCTCCGGTTTTGACCTGATAGCGGATTTCGTCCTTCAGCTCTCCCGGGGTATAGATGTCATAAGTGGAGCAGGCGAAATAGCGGCCGTTTTTAACATCCGTGCCGATCTTATCGACATCGGTATAGACCAGATATTCACCGGCGTGCGGGACGGTGGTGGCAAAGGACCGGTAATGGGCGAGCTCGAAGTCTGCCATGCCGGTGAGTTTTGCAACCTGCTCTCCGCTGAGGCTGTCAAAGATCTTGATGATGCTCAGCCCTTCCGGGTTCTGGTCATTTCCGTCAACGTTATATTCATGGACGAAAGTGCCCTGCAGCACGTTGCCGGCGATCTCCTGCTGTTTGGAGTGTGTCAGTCCGTCGCTGCCGTCTTCGTTTTTGTCCAGAAGACGAGTGTCGATCGCGAACTTCGTCCCGTCGGCATAGGCGATGATGTTGGCATCCGGGGAAGTTGTTATCTTCGTTTTATCCGTATAAACATGGTCACCGGTTTTTTCCGCACCGGAACCGATGCCGGAGGCACCCCATCCGCCGATGGCGATCACATTTCCACCGGTGATGCTGACGTCAATGTCGGTCATGACGAAATACTTTGTAGCTTCGGAAGGCTGCACTGCCAATGCATTGTAGCTGTCCGTACCTCCGCCGATACCAGCCCCGCCTGCCATATAGGTGCAGTCTTCATCATCCGGGTTGCAGGATGGAGCACCGAAGGCGGTCACAGTCCCACCGCTGATATTTACGGTAACCTTATCTGCTCCGGTTCCTCCGCCAATACCGGCTCCACCGTTTTTACCGGCTGTAGCTGTAACAGTGCCGCCGCTGATCGTGACGATCGTACTTTCACAGGCAACAATATCAGGATTGTCGGATCTGGCATTATTTCCCCGGGGATTTGAACCGTTATTGTAAGCCTTTTGACTGCTTTCATTATTCGGTGATCCGCCCGATCCGATCCCGGCAGCCGCACCACCTCCTTCAGCGGTTATTGTTCCGCCGGTGATGGTGACAATCGCATGACCCTCATATCCTCCGCCGATACCGGCACCGCCATGATGATAATTGTCTGTTTGTGTTCCGCCTTTTGCGAAGATCGTTCCGCCAGTGATCGTTATGATCGCATCTGAATACATACCTCCGCCAATACCGGAGCCATTACCGGTTGGAGTTGCAATTGCTTCGATCTCACCTCCGGTGATAGTGATGTCTCCGAAGTAATAGCCGGGTCCTTTTTCTCCGCCGGAATCAGATTTATTTTTACTGCTTCCTAATCCTGCTCCGATACCGCTATATCCATAAGCATTAATTTTTCCTCCAGTAATAGTGATTTTCCCACTATCAACATGATTTCCACCGCCAATTCCGGCGCCCATGCTTTCACCATATGCCTTAATTGTTCCCCCTGTAATTTGAATTTCACCCCAATTTGTGACATATTTTCCGTCTGCTCTTATCTTAAAAGAATCAGTTGATCCTCCCGAATGATCTCCCGAACCAATTCCGGCGGTGCCGCATGTATGCCCAACATCTTTACATGTACCGCCAATTGCGGTGATGTCCCCACCATTTATTATGATGTTTCCATAATATAATGTATCATCCTTTTTATTTCCACCAATTCCGGCACTTTCTTTACCTCCGGTTGAGATTAGTTTGCCGTCTTTTCCTTCTATTGTCAGAGTGGCTTTTTGAGAAGCCGTTGGATTTTCCTTATTAGCAATAAAACCAACTTCTATTCCGGCATAGAATTCAGCCCCTTTCAAGGTATTGGTTGTACCATCCTCCAGATGTATAGTACATTCTGCAGGAGCTTCGATCTTGATTGCCGGACCATCTTCAGCTTCTATATTTACTCCGGCCAGCGTTACGTTTGCATCACCGGCGACTACGATGCGATTGGTCGTCGCCACGTTTGGATCGATGTTGGATATCGTGATATCTCCGCTGAGTATTGTCAAAACACCGCCGCTGTATGTAGCTATGATTTTATTATCTCTATCTGTGACACATCCGGTTTCTTCGCTAAAAGTACAGCCTTCCGGTAGTGTCAGTTTGAATTCTCTTACTTCGAGTGCTTCAGCTGCATTTGCTTTAAGCAATCCGGAAGAACTTAGCTTCTTGACGGTACGAAGCATGACCGGCTCGGTGACGGTCAGCGTACCCTCGCCGAAGCTGATGGCATAGTAGTCATTGCCGGACTTCGGCCCGCTGATGGTGACGGATTCGATGGCGCTTGCAGATTCACCGACTTCCGTCTGGGACCCGCTGAACACCACGGCTTCAATGCTGTGCCCTTCGGCCAGCCCGTCCGCGATGACATTTTCCGTACCCTCGGCCACCAGCGCCTCACCGTCAAAGATCTTGCTCAGGTCAGCCGGACGGAGCACCGCCTTTTTGCGGTAATACAGTTCCATTTCAAAGGACTTGCCGGCGTCAGCCTCCGTGGCTGTGAAGACGCTCAGTCCCGCGGCATGATCCCAGCTGTATCCATCCACATCCACATGGCCGTCAAAGCTCTCCCCGATGCGGAGCGCGAAGCTTTCTGCTTCCCGGCCCGGGAGCAGTTCGCCGTCCATGTCCAGCATCCGGACGGTCAGCGAGGCGGTCTTGTAGTCGTTGTAGTAGAAAGTGATCTCGTTGGTTCCCGCGGTCAGCATGACAGATTGGAAGAGCTGCGCGGCGTAAAGTCCCTCGATTTCCGGCGCGAATTCATAAACGACTGCCTTGTCACCGGAAACGGTATGCACCGCCGCTTCCCGGACGGGCGTGTTGTCCTCCGCCCGCAGATAACGGACCGTGTAGGTCAGGGTTTCCGGCGCTTTGACGTAGCGGAAAACCAGCACATTTTGGTCCGGGTCCTCTGCCACGGTCAGGCTGCTTTCTCCCTCTTCGGCCAGCCAGCCGGCGATGCGGACGGCCTGTTCCGTGATGACCTCACCCACTTCAGCGCCGGTGACGGTCTTCTCCGCGTGCAGCGGCGCACCGCTTTCGGCGGCCAGATAGCGGATGGTGTAGGAATGGGGATCTTCCGTGAAGTGCGCATAAAGCGTCACATTTTCCGTGACCCGTGCGGAGAAATTCCAGCGCTCTCCGCCCGCTGTGTACCAGCCGGTGAAGCTGTGGAAGGCTTTCACCGGGTCGGCAGGCTGTGCGGCAGCTGTGCCGTATGGGACGCTGACCGTCTGCGCGCTGTCATCCGTGACAAAGGTGACCTGCGGATCCTTCCACATGGCATAAAGCGCGAGGTCGTGGCTCGGCATTTCGGCAGGGGCTTCTGCACCGGATTCGGTATGCCAGCCGATCAGTTCGCGGCTGGGATTTTCAACGGTATAGTCCGGAGAGATGCCGGCTCCGAACCGTATCGGGTCACTGGTATAAAGGTTTTCCGCCCCGTCATAGTATTTGATCACATAGGTCTCGCGGTCATAGTAGAAATCATAGGTGTCGTTCGAAAAGCTGTCTTTTCCTTCAATATGCGTGTAGCCGGTGAGCGTTTTTGGATTCAGCGTGCCGCTGGTGTAAACCGTCTGACTCAGTTCATCGGATTTGACGTATTCCCCTTCGGCATTCTGCAGCCAGTAATTCACCGTTTTCGTACTCGGGTCTTCGGTCCACCTGGCGGTATAATTGGTTTTTTCAAGCATATCTGCGGTGAGGGTGATACGTTTGGTGAGATAGTTGTCCCAGCCATTGAAATAATAATTCGGACGGGTGACTTCCGTCGGCCATTTGGACGCGATCGGTTCACCGAGACGGGCCTCAAAGGAATAGTTTTTCAGTTCCCGACCGTTCATTTTGATCACGGCATCTTCAGCATTAAGGTCAAAGCTGAATTCGTAGGTGCTGAGTTTGTAGTATACCGGCAGGACCGCGCTGCCTTCTCCATCGATAACAACGGAAGAAGCGGCGTTCATTTTCTCATCCGGTTCATAGCCTTTATAATCTTTTGTGAGGACGGAATCATCGACAGAAACGGTTGTCCCGGTCTTGCCTGTCATTTGCTCCGTTTCCGCATATTCATAGTTCACTTCAGAACCGGAGAACATTTCCTTATAATAAACGACACTGTAATGAGAATCCGCCGCCTCCCATTTCGCCGTAACGGTCCGGTCTTCTGTCAGCGTGACTGCCGTCACCGGGCTGCTGTCTTCATCCAGCCAGCCGCTGAAGCGGTAACCCTTCCGGGTCGGTTCATAGGCTTCAAGTTCCACCGTCTGCCCATAAAGGACTTCGGGACCCGGCAGCGCCTCACCGCCGTTGGTATCAAAGGTGAGAAGAACGTGTTTCCGCTGGTAAAAGGCATTCACAGTCTGTCCGGACTGCGTGAGTTCTTTGTTTTCCACGCGGATCAGGGTCCCATATGCGGTTTCAGCCGGGGCGCTGATCTCCGCGCCCATATGGCCGGTGAGGTCGGCTCGTTCCATCTCTTGGTAGCCGGCTCCGTCCATGGTCGTCACGGATTTGATCAAGGTATAGCTGAGGTCCGTGGGATTGTAGTTCACGGTGATGTGCAGCGAGTTCCCGGCTGAGGCTGCCGCTTTCAGGTCATCGGCGCTGATCGTGACAGATTTCCGCTCCGGCCAGAAGGAGACGCCGCTGACTTCGGTATATTCCGGTGAGATCACGGTGTAGGGGTTGTTTTGCACATCCTCCAACGTCAGTGTTGCGCTGTGAGTGCTGAAGACGATCTCAGACCCGTTGACGGAATAAACATATGAAATTTCGGCATCGACCAGGACGATCGGCTCGAAGACCGCGTTGATGGTCAGGTTGTGATCGACCGTCATCCCGTCCGTTACGGCCTGGCCTTCACATTCCCAGCGCAGGAATTTGTATCCCTCCTTGTGCGGGTCCTCCGGAAGTGTCAGTCCGCCGCTGCTGACCAGCGCGGTGAGATAAACATCCCCGCCGCTGACAAAATTGACGGAGTAGTAGGTTTCACCGCCTTCCACATTGGACAGGGCGGTCTGCCAGCCGTCGCTTTGGGCAGAAATGGGCTGAAATCCCGCGGTGAGTATCAGGATGATCACAAGAAAAAGGATGCTGTTCTTCATTTTTTTCATAATTGCCTCATTAAGATGTTGAAGTCATTCCATCGATGGGGAAAGTTACGTCGGTGGTGATACTGATTTGGCTATTAATCCAACTTAATTATACAGCAATTTCCACTAATTTTCAAAGGAATCATTTTGGACGGAAAAAAGATGACATATGGCAGTTGACGGATTTTGCTTTTGACTTTAAGATAGAAAGAAGAGAGTTTTTAACCTGATAAGACTTTCAAAACTGAGAAAAGGAGTGCATGCTTTATGGATTACGCGATGGTGAGTAAGCTTGAAAAGGCGAGGGCTTATGCAAAGGAACCGGAACGGTTCAAGTTCGATACGTTTCAGGTGACAATGGACGGGAACAATCATTCTCATGTGGTGACATATGATCACGGGAAGTGGAACTGTGACTGTGAATTCTGCAAATCCCATGGCCGCTGCAGCCATACCATGGCGCTGGAGATCCTCCTGCACGACATGGTGGAGATCGCGTACGACGACTAAAGGATAATTAACGAAAAAAACCGCGGTTTTCCGCGGTTTTTTTCGTTAATTATCCTTTACATGATTTCTTCCGGGCCGCCGGCTTCATTCGGCTTCCGCTGGCGATAGACAATTCGTCCGCGCGTCAGGTCATAAGGTGACATCTCAATACGGACGCGATCCCCCAGCAGGATTCGGATATAGAATTTTCTCATTCTTCCCGAAAGATAAGCCAATACTTCATGACCGTTGTCGAGACGGACACGAAATTGTGTTCCGGGCAGCGCTTCAACGATGGTGCCCTCTACACTTATCTTACTATCTTCTTCCTTAGCCATCTTAATACTCCCAATGGAGGACGTCAGCTGAGCTTATGGCTTACTCAGGACGACCGGTTGAATGGCGGCGAAGGCGCCGCAGTGTCTTTTTCCGTTCTACACGATTGGTTTCGCTCTTGGAGACGAACCAACGCTTGCGCCGCACAGTGCTGAGGACGCCGCTCTTGACGACCTTCTTGCGGAAACGCTTCAGCAATTGATCCTGATTCTCGTTTGGTCTCAAAACTACGCTTGTCATGTTCTCACCCCCTCCCGTGTATACGATCTGTTCGGACTGTATTGCCCAAACGGGAATTATTTTACCTGTTTGCCGGGTTCCTGTCAATGGGAGTCGTGAAAGAGGTGATAGGCATGAAATAAGAAATGAGAAATAAGAAATATGATGAAAAAAGCTTCCATACCACAAAAAAGGGGTTTTGTCAACCGACAATATTGTCGGTTTTCTAAAACAGGAAAATGGTGTAGACTGTTGATAGAACGAAAATAAAGTAAACAGGAGCCGGGAAAACGGCTCCGGAGGAGGACAACATGAATGAAGAAAATCAAAAAGACTGCCGCCGGCTGCTGGAGGAGGTCCGGGGCGAGATCAGGCTGATGCGCGCGGAGCTGGAGCACCTGAAGACGCTGAATGAACAGCGGCTGAAGGCGATCGAAAAGATCTGCGAAGACCATGAGACCCGGCTGCGGGACGTGACCGCGGGCGTCACCCAGTTCCGTTTCTGGAGCTCCGTGACCTCCGGCGGCAGCACAGCCATGTCGCTGCTGGCAGTGCTGAAGTCGTTTCTAAATTAAGACTTTAGACTTTAGACTTTAGACTTTAGACTTTAGACTTTAGACTTTAGAAATAAGAAGTAAGAATGAAGAATCATCACGTTTTATTC
>CAYWKZ010000011.1:0-29248 GCA_964459115.1 uncultured Leptolinea sp.
GCTCCATCCCTTCGAACAAGCCGCACAGCCGTTTGAGGTCCTGCGGGTTGGCGATGTTCACCGGGATCTCATCCGGAAACAGATGCACATGAAAATAGCCGGCGACAGACATGTTGATGATCTGGCGGCGGATCAGGTGGGGCTGCGGTTTCTTGGACCAGGAAAATTCATCGACCGCCAGATAGACTTCAAAGCCCATCTTGCGGATCGCCCGCACGATCCCCCGGTGGGAAAGTGTAAAGGGGTCGAAGGTCCCCGGGAAGAAGGCAACTTTTTTGGGACGGTCAAAGGTGAACGAACCCATATCGATGCGGTACTGAGCCAGAAAGCGTTCGATGTGTGCCAGCGCGGAGGCACGGTAGAAGAAAGTCAGGCTGTCCTGATCCGGTGATTTTTCCAGCAGGAACAGCAGCTTGCGGCAGCAGATGGTGAAAAGCTCCGCCCGTTCGCTGAGCGTCAGCACGTTCCCGTCAAACAGCTGACCGATGACGAGCAGCGCTTCCTGGCGGACGGCCTCACGGTAATGGGCCAGTCCCTGAAAGAGCAGACCGAGCAGCTTGTGACGCCGTTTCGTATATTGTTCTTCAGACTCGGGAAACCGTCCGCGATAAGTTCCGTAATATTGCAGCAGGACGCCGATGGTAAGCAGTGCGCCGTGAATGGAGCTGTCATCGGACGAACCGAACAGCGTGCTCAGCCAGAGGACCTGCTCGTTCAGCTCACTCGGGTGGAGCATAAGCGTGGCCCGGCCCAGATAGTCGGGAATATATTTGGAGATGCCGGCCTGACCCAGTTCAATGCCTTTTCCAAGCTCGACCACTACCTCGTTGCGCTGTTCACGGCGCAGCAGCGGCAGGACGGAGAGCAGCGCTTCACCGGCAGCATGCCGGACGACCACCCGTTCGGAGACTTTGATGAGGTTGGAAAAATGAGTGCAGATGTGCAGCATGTTTTCCAGATGTCCCTGCCTGGTCTGGTCCCTGAGCATCTCGATCCCGACGATCTTGCTGACCCAATGAGTGGCAGTTTTGAGATTGTCCAGAAAGATGTCGTCAGCGACTTCCTGGCGATAAAACGTGTCAATATCTTCCGCACTGCGGTCACCGGCTTTTTGCAGGATACTGGCCCGAAGATAACGCAGTGGGAGACTTCCGTCTTTGATGGAATTTGCCGCTTCCGTGATGCGCTTCATCTGTGAGGAAGATTGCGGAAGCGGTTTTTGAGCTTCCCGCAGGAACAGAAGGGCAGCAGTCTGGAGCCGTGTATCCCCGTGCTCTGCAAACCAGGCGGCGAAATCAATGAGCCTGCCCCGCATCTCTTCGTCATAATATTGCGGAGAAAGACTGCGGATGGCATCCAGAAGGGTGAAAGCTGTGTCGTCGTCCAATGTTTCCGGATCAACATAATAGGAAAGCAGCGCTTCCGTGAAACGGGATTGGGACTCAGCCCGGCAGTTTTTCAGAACAGCGTCGATCACGATGTGCAGCGTGAAACCGATCTGTGAACGCTGCTGGGCGGTTGTTTTGTGGTCCGGACGGATGATCTTTTCCAGATATTCTGCCCACAGCATATAGGGAACTTCTTCAGCCGGGTCTGTCGGGACATCTTCCGGCAGACTCTTGCGGTAAACCAGATGGAAGCGGGCGATGATCTTCCCGATGAGATGGGCAGCCTGACGGCGGATGTCACCTTCGCGGTGACTCAGTAATTCGTATAGAAAAGAAAGCGCCTGGTTCTTCTGGCGGACAGAAAGATAGGTGCAGTATTCGTCGATGATGTTCAGATAAACCCGCAGCTGGCTCCAGTCCCGGGAGGCCCGGGCGGCTTCGATGATGTTGCCGAATTTCCGTTCACTGGAAAGCTGATACATCAGCTGCAGGTGATGTTCCATGGAAAGGTTTGTCAGCCGCTCGACAGCTTCATCCGGAGGCAGCAGGACCGAATCGGGCTGTTCGGCTGCGACCTGCGGTTTTCCGCTCAGATTTACGTCAGCCCCAAGGGAGATCAGGTAGCTTTCAAAGTCCTGCAGGCGGCGGTAGACAAGTTCATAGCGATGCCGTTTGACCCTGTCCACATTTTCCAGCTTTTGCAGAATGACGTCAAAGGCATCATGCAGGGAAAAGATCACGGTCTGTTCCTGTCCGTTTTCGAAGCGGGATTTGCAGCGCATATCCGCGTAGATCAGGCAGAGTGATTCGGCACTCAGCGCATCCAGCTCCAGATCCCAGGTGGAGTGATTGGCGGCGATGTGGCTGATCTCCGCCAGATCGCGGTTTTCCAGCCAGTAACCGGTATAGTAGTAGTGCAGGTGCGGGACGTTTTCTCCCGGACGGCAGCCATATTTCCCGATGTCATGGGTGACCGCGGCTGCTGAGACGAGTGACAGATCGATCTTTTCACCCCGGGCGTCGATCGCTTCGGCAACGGTCAGCGCGATGTGATGAACGCCTGCGATGTGGCTGAGTGTACAGAAGGGCGTGACCTCATTCCCGAGACGCATCAGTTCATAAATGAATTCATTCCGAAAAGCTTTCAAAAACCGTCGGTATTCATCCGCGAGGTCACATGCGGCATAATCCTCCGGGGTCAGGAAACGGAAATCATAAGCCGGATCGAAGGGAAGGACACTGCGTTCGTGATCCAGAAGGGTCTGCAGGGTCGTGAGGAAAATGAGAACATCTCTTTGCCTTTTCTGAGAAGCCGCGGGAGCTTCGATTTGCGGAAAATTGTGGGAACGGAGAAAGTCATAGGCAAAACTGCACCAGCCTTTTTCCGGAATCTCACCCAGCAAAGGGGCAAGGGCATCGGCCAGCTCCGGGCATGAGATCCGGGATTTGAAGGCAAGCAGGGGCATGGTCTGCTGCATGACTTGGGCAGCCAGTTCCGAGGCTTCTTTCCTGTCGGTTACCAGATGCCGTTCTTCCCAGGCGTTGATTAAATCTTTTGTAAGTTCCCGAATCATTTTTCGATTCATTTGTTTTTCCTTTGCCCCGCGAAAAGAATTTACTTTCATTAGTATTCTATCACAGAACCGTTCCTGTGTGCTCTGTACTCAACAGATACCACTTTTTTATAAAATGGCTTTATACTTTAAAGTCAGAACAGAAAACGGAGAAAAGCCCATGAAAAAAACTCACCTTGCCCTGATTTTACTGATGGTTTTCGCCTTCTTTATGACGCAGGCTGTGTCGGCAAAAGATACACTGGTCGCGGATACCGGCTTCCGTGTCGGGAAAGACGGTTTTGGATTTGAAAATTACGGCTCCCAGGTCTGCTCGAGCGGATACAGCATGTTTGGCGGAGCTGATTGTTACCGTGTCCAGAACCTGACCAGTGAGGAAATGGTGCGCCTTTTTGGTGATCAGGTTTGCAAATCCGTCTCCTCTGACGGCAAATGCACGCTGACCAAAGTGGCGGAACAGTGGATGAATGAGATCAACAGTGTCGTCGCTAACGGGCACTGTGAGGGGATGGCGGTGCTCAGCTCCCTGTTTTATTCGGGGTTGGAAAAGCCCTCGGATTACGGTTCATCCAGCGTCAACAAACTTCAGCTGAAAAACAACATCCCGCTGCAGCGAGAGATCGCCTATTGGTTCACTACCCAGTGGTTCATGGATGATTATCTGATCGAAAAAGATCCGACATCTCAGGTAAAATATCTGATCAACCATTTCAACAGCGAACCGAACACACCGATCCCTCTCGGGATCTATCAGCGCAACCTCAGCGGCGGACATGCGATCACGGCTTACGCGGTAGTGGACCATGGCAACGGTATTTATTACATCATGGTTTATGATAACAACTATCCGAATGAGGAACGCTATATCACCGTTGATACCAACAAAAACTCCTGGTCCTACCAGACATCCACAAACCCCTGGGCGCAGACCGGAAATTATTCCGGACAGGGAAAGACAAACCCGATCCAGATCGGACCGATCGAACCGCGTCTCGGGACTTTCCGCTGTGATTTCTGCACCAAACAGCCTGCCAGCAATCCGTGGCAGCCTTCACAGCCATCTCAGCCTTCAGACAGCAGTGATTACTCCATCTGGGACATTCTCGCCCCCTGGATAGGACCTTCGGACAGCAGCAGTCCTTCGACCCGTCCGACTGCCACACCTGTGCCCTATCAGCCGTCCCAACCATCGGACAGCGGTTATTCCATCTGGGACATCTTTTTACCCTGGTTCGCTCCGGGTGATTCCGGAAGCTCCTCAAGCTCTTCTTCCGATGACTGGCTTTTCCCGACCCAGACACCACAGAGCGGACGCAGTGTTCCGACGGCTGTGCCGACTGCCAAACCAACTGCTGTACCGACTGCCAAACCGCTGGTTCGTCCGACAGCGATCCCGACACCCATCCCGGCGGTTGAAGACGATGGTGTGGAAAAGAACAAGATCTCTGTTGCTTCAGATATCAACATTTATATCGAGACCGACGAAGACCTGAGAGCCGGTTATGACTGGGAAACCGACGATACATTTTATGAGATTCCCGGTGTGGAGGTCTCCCGCTCCATGGGTCGCTCTTCCGCGCTGCTGCCGAACAATCTCAAATATTACCTGTGGATGAACTATCCGGAATCTGAAGTGCAGAAGACCTTTGACGCGGTCATCACCTCTCCGGGACGCTATCTGAAACTCACGAACATCCAGGAAGCTTATGGCTCTCCGAATTTCATCTATACACCCCCGACCTATCACCCGGATATGGACATGGAATTTGAAGCCTTTGAGGTCATTGCCAACGGTGACGAACTCCCGGGTGTGGATTTCACCATCACGGATGAATATGGTGAATATAATTTCAAGTTTGAAACCAATATGCGCAACGGCAGGCGCAAGACCCCGGATGCCCCGGTGGATTTTTTGATCTTCCATAACTATGACCAGGGTGAGGTCGGCATCTGGATCTCCGCGCTTTATGACGAAGACGTGTTGCTGTTCGGAAACGCGACATTTGATGTTGCCGCAGAGTTTACCCTCTGGGATAAAGACGGGGAACTTCATGTTGTCACGCCGAAGTCGAAGCCCATCAGTCTGAGCGATAACGGGATGTTCTTCTTCAATTATGTGGATTGGCAGAACGGTGAAGGATTGAAGATCAAAGCTGACCTTGACGGTGATGACAGCTATGAGACGAACAGAGTGTTGAAATAACGGGTTAACAAATCAATCACACAGGAACGGTCCCGGTGAAGCCGCGTCAGACGGCTCACGGGAACTGTTCCTGTGAGCCGTTGCAGGTACCCTAACAAATTTCGCATAAATAACCGTCGGATTTCCAATTTTGAGTATAATATTGTGATATGCCTACGTATACTTATCGATGTGAAACCTGCGGTCACCAGTTTGATATTTTCCAGCATTTTACTGATGACGCGCTTACTGAATGTCCTGAATGCGGAAAGCAGTCACTCCACAAGGTTTATACTCCGGTAGGGATCGTTTTCAAAGGCTCCGGTTTTTATGCCACGGACAATCGCTCTCCGTCCGGACAGACACCGGCTCACCATGAGTCTTCTGCCTCTGAAGAGATCCACCACGAGACAACCGAAAAAGCGTCTGAGAAAAAGTCTGAAACAAAGAGTGAGACAAGCTCTTCTGAAGGAAAAAAAGAATAATAACGGGTCAGAGAACCCGAACAATAAGGAGTACCAAATGAGAGAAAAGAAAAGCAAAGCAAAAAAAAGAGCTGACAAACTGGCAAAAGAACAGAACCGGGCTAAATCACAGCAGCAAAAGACCGCAAAAACCTGGGGAATCGGGATCGCGATTGTTTCGGTCCTTCTGGTTCTCTCCATGGTGCTTTCTTCCGTCCGCTTCTGAGTGGATCAAATTGAACAAAAGCAAACTCGCCTGAATTTCAGGTGAGTATTTTTGTTTAAGAAACTCATGTCTGATTACCTGCACTCTCTTCGGGAAATGGTCACAGATGCTTTCCGGAAACGGTCAGCGCTTTTTGACGACCCGTCGACCACGGCTTACCGTCTTTTCAACGGGTTCTGTGAAGGCAGTGCGGATTTTTCCATTGACCGATATGGGGCCACCGCGGTGATCCTCTGGACAAAGAAGCGGTCCTGTCCTGACAGAGATTTGCTCAACATGCTGTGTGAGCTCTGTCTCGAACAGGTCCCCGGTATAGACAGTGTCCTGTTCAAAGATCGTTACGCTGATGATGTGCAGGAGAAAAAGGGCGTGCTGCTTTCCGGTGCTGAACCGGCCCGTTTCATTCGTGAGTGGGGCGTTGACTATCCGATCGACCTGCAGCTGAACAAAGACTGCGGGTTTTACCTGGACAGCGCACTGCTGCGCAGGTGGCTGCTGGAGCATGCAGACGGGAAGCGGGTGCTCAACACCTTTGCTTACACCGGCAGTCTCGGTGATGCGGCCCGGGCGGGTGGGGCGCTTTCGGTAACGCAGACCGATCTGAATCATAACTACCTCAGTGCCCGGCAAAGTGACCAGGAATACCTTTTCGGTGATTTTTTTTATGTAGCGGCATCGCTTCGCCGCTCGGGACGGCTGTTTGACCTGATCGTGCTGGACCCGCCATTTTTTGCGGCTGCCGGGCGCAGCGCCAGGGTGGATCAGGCCCGCAATGCTGCCGGGCTCATCAACAAGATCCGTCCGCTGGCAGCTCATCAGGGGAAGATCATCGTGCTCAACAACGCGCTCTTCCTTTCCGGAAAGGATTTTCTGAGCCAGATCGAAGCCTTGTGCGGCGATTGTCTGTCTATTGCTGAAACCATCCCGGTACCGGGCTCCTTTTATGGCTTTTCTCCGGTCTCTCCGGACCATTTCCCGGCAGACCCCGCGCCTTTCAACCACCCCACCAAAATTATTGTTCTTGATGTCCGGCGGAAGGATGAGCGAATATGAGACGCTTCCCGTTTGTTGTTCTTGGGATCCTGTTTCTGATCAGCGCCTGTTCGATACAGATCTATGACCTGCAGCCCATCATCGTCGGGACCAACACCCCTTTGCCGACGGCGACTGCGGCCCGTGCCTATGTGAACAGCACGCCGACACCTGCCCGTGAAATTCCTGCTTCGACCCCTCCTGTGCACCTGGCTCCGACACCGATCAGCCAGAGAGTTTCCGTCAACATTCTGGAAATCACCATGGTCGATGGCGGTACCGGTTGGGCTATCGGCAGGATCCCCGGCAGCAGGGACAAGCTGGTGCTGCGCACAACGGATGCGGCGGAAAATTGGAAAAATGTGACTCCATCCCAGGTGATCTATGACAGCGCCGGTATGGTCACTGAGGTGACCGGCTGCTTTCGGGATGCGGATCATGCATGGCTGATCTTCCAGGATGAAGACAGTTTTGATCCAAAAAAGGGGATCCGGGTTTGGTCCACAGAAGACGGCGGACAGACCTGGTCTTCGTCAGATCTGCCGGTCTCCGGTACTTCGGTGCAGTATTTCGCTGACCCGAAGATCAGTTTTCTGGACACCCAGACCGGCTGGATCTTTGCCGGAGTCGCCAGGATCGAGGGGCGGGAATACAACGGGCTTTATACCACGTATGATGGCGGGAAATCCTGGTCTGTGATGGTTGCTTCCAATACCGGCAATCTGCCTTCCGCCGCTCACAAAAACGGTGCGGTCTTCCGGGACAATCTGGAGGGCTGGATCACCGGTGAGAACACGATGAATGATCCTTCCGCTGTGCTCTGGCATACATTTGATGGCGGAAACACCTGGTACCAGCAGCTCTTTCCGGAACCGTGGGGCCTGAACATCCCGGTCGGCTTGCTGAGCGATCCCTCCATCTCCTGCAGCCTTGGTGTCCCGAAATTTGTGGATTTCCAATATCAATATGCCTGGACCGTGCTGAAATGCAGCGGCGGCAGTTTGAGCGAACCTGTTTCTATTCTATACTGGACTTATGACCGTCTTTCCACCTGGCGTACCATGCGCCTGCCGGCCGCGGAAGGGAATCTGTCTTTTTACGGGATCGAATATGGCTGGTATGCGGTCCAAAATGCGCCGGGTTCGGATTTCCCTTATCAGATCCTTTTCACGGAAGACGGCGGGGAAAACTGGCGGACTGCAGCCCAGCTTGCCTGGGACAGCCGCCTCCAATTCATCACGCCCTCCATCGGCTTTGCTATCGCCACCTATAACGGCATGCCCGCCCTGGTCAAGACCTCCAACAGCGGCTTTGCCTGGGAACAGGTCTTCGCCTTCATCAACCCGTAAGAAAATCAGAAATCCAGTAAACTATAGGGTAATGAAAAAGTTCACAGCATTTCTCTATTTTTCAAATCCGTAGTCATCTACGTGGAGCGTTCGGCAGTTTTCGCTGACGGTGCGGACTGTCGGGTGATCGAAGCCGTCCGGCTTGACCGCACGGACTTCCAGCCGCAGTTCCACCTCACAGCCATCCTGATTGCTCAGATTATTGATGATCTCATCCATAAACTGCTGAACGTTCTTGTTCACGCGAATCGGATCCAGCCTGGCGCTCATATGAAAGACAGTATCATTGATCTCAGTCGGAGTTGGCACAACCGGCGGTTGAGGGTCAAAACCACCGCCGTCATTGCCGCCGTAATCACCGCCGCCTCCACCAACACCAAAGGGAATCTGTCCTCCACCCGATCCCCCTTTCGGTTCTTTCGGCTGTTCGGTTGCCAGCTGCTTCGTAGCGGCAGACACGCGGACCAGGTAATCACTGTCATGGATGTCAAAGACCTGCTGATTATAACGCAGCTGCACATAGCGGTCCTCGGAATAACCGGAAGCCAGGGCAAAGAACTCTGTGGAGTTCAGCCCTTCCCGGATCGCTCCTTCTAATACACCATAATCCCGCAGACGAGGCAGATAGCAGTAACGTGTCAGATAATCCCAAAGCTGACGGATCTGGATCTCATTTTTATCCTTCCATAACAGATTATCCAGTTCCATCAACAGCAGGGCAGGCGCCCAGCTTTTGATCAGATGCTCGTTATGAATAGCCCAGACCCCGGCACGGATGATCGGACTGCTGTCCCCGCCGGAAATACGATACTCATCCCATTCGACAGCAGAATTCGATGGATCAGATCCTGACATCGGAGCCATTACCCGGCACCAGGTCTCATTGATCTGCGTATCCATCCGCTGGGAATACAGCTTCAGGTTGTTATCTGTTTCCTTCAGCTGGCTAATATCCAGGTTCAGGCTGTCCTTGTCATCCCGGATGGAAGACCACGCCAGATAGTACTTCGTTTCCCGGCGCAGGCTTTCCAGCGCGTCTTTGTCCGCAGCTAAAAAGATCAGCATATTGCGGAAGAGACGCGGAGCTGTGCCGCGATAATTCAGGATCAGTTCGGCTTCCTGCTTTGCAGGATTCTCTCCACCCAGCCGATATACGGCAGACGGCGGAAGCAGCACCAGACGTGTGTTCCTGTCATCCGGCACATCCAGTGTGTTTTTCGGACAGAAGTGAACACCGGCAAAATCAGCACCACGGTTTAATTTCTTAACACGGGACTCAATTTCCATATCCACAGAAGAAAGGTCCTGCATCACCGCCCGGTCTTCCGCGGTCTTGCGCAGGGTAGGACGGGTATCATACCAGAAACGGGTCATGCCGGTATTCATGTAAAGATAAGCCAGCTTGTTCTGCAGTGTGGAGCGGGCATCGTTGAAATCCGCGGGGCTCTCGCCGGGCATGACTGTACCCAGAAGGATGCGCGATTTTTCAATACCGCGGGCAGTTTGGCTGATGGAGGTCGGAGCACTGCCCAGCATGATCGTGCGGGATACCCGGCGGCAGGCCAGCTTCATGCCATAACGCGGGGTGATCTGATCTGTCAGATAGGGAATGGAATTCTTGCCGTCGACTTCACGATCGATCACACCGTTCCAGCCTTCCGAAAGATGGCGAGTCAGTTCGTCACGGATCGCCGGAACCGAAAGAGCGACGGATCCGGGCATGATCATCGGTGCGGCATCATTGCCCATCCACAATTCATGGATCACGGCAGCCATCAGCCGCAGCACACCGCGGGTGCGCTGGAAACGTTCCAGTGTTGCCCAGTCTTCATACAGCCGGTCAAAGACCTCCGGATGGATCGGATAGCAGGATCTCATGCGTTCCCGGTACGCCAGTTCTTTAGTCTCAGCCGGGAAATCAGAGCTGTTTTCGTTATACATCCGGCTGAAAGCATTGCAGACCAGGTCCCGTTTTCCTTCATCCTTGCAGTCCAGGAAAAGCCTTCTGCGGACCACTTCAAAGCCTTCATCCCCAGCCACCGGTTTCCAGATGGCTTCCATACGGCCGAAGGTGTGCTCGATAGTTTCCAGCACAGTCCGTCCGCCATCACCGCCAACTTCAATATCGGATTCCGGCAGGGATGCCACCACCAGACTGTTTTTACTCGCCCGGGCGGCTTCGGTCAGTTCCTGAATGAACGTGATGAAATTATCAAAAGTTCCTGCCGGCAGGTCTTTGGCGCCATGGATTTTGTTACCATATCTTACGAGCTCATCGATCAGGATCAAGCAGGGACCGGCCGCATCCAGCAAGGTTCGCAGCGCATCCGAGCCTGGAGAAACATGTTTCCGGTCGGATTCCCTGACGATTTCATACAGGTCCATATTACCGGCAGATTCCGCCAGCTGGGCGGCCATTTCACCCCAGATGGTGTTGATACGGATCCCGGGGAACTTCGCGGGATTGCGGAAAGTCGTCGGATCCATTTTGGTACCGACCAGGACGGCAACATTGGCCCGCGGCAGTGTGGAAACACCGGCTTCTTCCATCACCGGTTTGATGTTGGGAATCTCGGAACTGGCTACTTTGCCGCGCAGCAGGTGATAGAGCGCGAGCATGGAATGGGTCTTACCGCCGCCAAATGCGGTCTTGAGCTGCAGGACCGGTTCTCCGCCCTTCCCGCTGACACGCTGCAATGCCTGGACCAACAGACTGTGAAGGCCTTTTGTGAGATAGGTTCGGGAGAAGAATTCTACCGGGTCCTGATATTCAGCAGTTGCTTTGCCGTTGGCGACCTGGGAAAGGTCAGCGGCAAATTCCGCGTTGCGGTAGCGGCCCTGTGCTACATCCGGGTGCGGCTCCATCACCTCACGCCAGGCGGGGAGGCCGCCCAGCGGAGCGTCCAGGATTCCGATCATTTCAGCTGACTTTTTGGATATTCCCTGTGTACTTTGAATGAATTCATCATCGGTCTTTTTGCGGAATTCTCTCATGGTTTTCCGTAGTTCCGTGGTCGTGTCATCGTCAAAAGGTTCACAAAGCAATGCCATGGTATCCAAAGCACGGTACGTATATTCATTACTGGGCAGTTCGCTTTCTTTTGCGTGCATGACTTTAATTCGCACGCCCATCAGCTCATTTGCCCATGTTTTGTAATCCAGAGAAAGTTTTTTTCCGAAAACATCACCCCACATACGGTTCAACAGACGGATACAGTTTGGAATATCAAGCGACTCCTGGAACTTAAAATAATCGTCACTGGGAGATATTTCATTGGAGTGATCGCTGAGTGCGTTGCGTGCAACAGTTGCCCAGGTCGTATCTCCATAAACTTTTTTTATTTCCATACAGACATATCCGGCAAACCACGGCCGCAGTTTTTCAAATGCATTGTAGAGAATTTGATTATTTGTCAGTTCCATATTTCCTCCGGAATTCTCCTTACTTCTCAAGACTGTCAGGATCCAGCAAAAAATCATAGATATTCATGATCGTGACTCCTTTTTCATTGCGCCACAAAGGAGATCCGCTTGCTGTGACGATTATTTTTTTGAATGAATCAGGAATGTTGATCAGGGAAGCCTGTTCCTGATTCATTTTTTCAAGATCGGGGATCGCAAATGCCGACTGAACGTAATACCTGCGGCTGCCTCTGTTCGCGACAAAATCGACTTCAAGCTGTTTTCGGACGATTTTTCCTTCGTCATTTTTCTCATCATGCGTTACAACGCCAACATCTACAGAATAACCCCGGATCAGCAGTTCATTATAAATAATATTTTCCATCAGGTGGGTCTCTTCATACTGCCGAAAATCGATCCGGGCGTTCCGCAATCCTGCATCGCAGTAATAATATTTGGAAGGGGTGGAAATGTATTTTTTTCCTTTGACATCATAGCGGCTTGCTTTTGTGATCAAAAAAGCATCAATCAGACAGTCAATATAGGTGCTGATCGTTTTATCGGAAACATTTTTATATCCATTGCTGATGAATGTTTTCGCGAGTTTGTTCGGATTGGTATTTGATCCGACTGAAGAGGCAAGGATGTTTACCAGAATATCCATGACCTGGTCGCCGCGCAGGTGGTTGCGGCTGATGATGTCATCCAAATATACTTTTTGGAAAAGATTTTTAAGAAAGGTTTCCTTTTGCTCCGGTTTTCGCTGCTGAAGGATCTGCGGCATGCCCCCATACAGGCTGAATTCCTGCCAGGCGTCTTCTTTGCTGCCCTGATAAACGGAAAAGAATTCCGAAAATGAAAGCGGATAAACGCGGATTTCATCTCCCCGTCCACGAAATTCTGTCAAAATATCACTGGACAAAAAGCGGGAGTTGCTGCCGGTCACATAAATATCCGCATTGGTGATCCGGTTCAGCCCGTTCAGCAGCTTTTCAAAACCATCGACCAGCTGGATCTCATCAAGAATAATATACCAGGTTTCGCTGTCCGTAATTTTCTGTCTGATGGTTTCTCCAAGAACTTTCCTGTCCAACAGATCTTCATTTTGTTCGTCATCAAGGGCGATCATAATGATATGATCTTCGGGAACACCGGACTGCAGGAGCCAATCGTGATAGATATTAAACAGTAAAAAGGACTTTCCACACCGTCTGATCCCGGTAATGACCTTGATCATACCGTTTTCCCTGCGGTCAATCAAACGGTTCAGATAAATATTTCTGTCAATCAGCATAATAAGAATTACCTCAAATATTTGACCTGATTCGTAACAGAATTATAATTATGAAATCCAGTTATGTCAAGAGACACCTGAGTCAATGAAACCCGAGTCAATTGACTCAGAGTCAAAACAGTGCTTCCTGCTTCGGGGTGGCGCGTCTTACTTCGGCGGCGCGGGACTGGATGTCGGGCCAGGCGCTGACGAGGTTGTTGTAGGCGTAGGCTTCGGCATTCCACTTTTTACGGTCGGCGATGGTGAAGAGGCGGTAGGCCAAATCTTTGGCGGCTTCCGCATTGCCGCCCATCATCTCCGCGGTGAGACCCGCGACGGCTTCAATGCCGCCTTTTTCCATTGCATGAGTCAGCTGCTGGGTAAGGCGCCAGATAAAGGTATCAGCGGTGTTCACCGCTTCCGGCATTTCATCCCGCTCCAACAGGCGGACCGTGCCTTTTTTGGCGGAAAGCGCTCCACCTGCGGCGATCTTTTCCACCGAAGTATTCTTTGCCCGGGCAAGGGTATCGGCATCGCCGTATTTCAGTTCATTGAAGGCAAACTGGGTGTAAAGTTCCACACAAAAGCGGCTGTCCGCATCCAGAACACCATCCTGTTCGTTGAAGTAAACGTCCAGCTCCTGGTTGATGATCTGCAGCGCGGCCCGAACGCTCATGGGTTTTCCATCGGCATCCAGTACCTGCTTATATTTGGAGAAGACACCCATTCCGGGACCGATGGCGGACTGCGCCAGGTCCACCGGGGCGATGTTGGATGCCTGCAGCTTCTGCAGCGCCGGCCGCAGTTCCCGCTTCAGCTCGGCTATAAAATTCCGCCGAGTACAAGAAGGTGCATTTTCCGGACGCTTGCGACATACGAGGATTATCGAAGATGAAAGTGCATTTGAACCCTGAGATATTGATCTTCCAGGGCTTTCAGTACGCATCGGCCAGGTTCCTGTAATTGCAAACCCTGCCTGAATGATTGCAGAAAGCATCGTTTCCCAACCGGAAGAAGCTGTATTTTCATTTTCAACTTCACTTTGTTTATAAGCATAATAGACAGTAACCGGAACATCTTCCCGTGAATATAGATAAAGCTGCTTGCAGGTTTCAGCCATGCCGTTTTCAAAGAAAGTTTTAGCCTTTTGGGCACTGCCGTCGAACCTATAAGGTGTCGCGACCAGTTCTTCGGTCTTCGGAACAAGCAGAGTTCGGAATAAATTTGGATAAATTTCTTTCAGATTTTTCCTTAACCAAACATAAAAAAAATCTGAAAGATCTGCATATCCGATATTGTCATAATAGGGCGGATCAGTGGAAATCATGATTTGACGCAAGCCACAATCGCTTTGTGCATCAAACTGAGAAACTTCGCCCTTCTTAACTGTTTCTGCAAGATATTTTAATGTATCCGCACATCTTTCAATAAACATTGAAAAATTTCCTCCGGAATCAGAGAAGGGATTGGGTTCAGCGTAATCCCAAACCATTGGAATTGCTTGTCTTGCAAAGGTTTCTCGGAAAGCACCTCTGTCATTCATCCAACTGCAGATGGAAGACCAGAGATTAATTGCTTTATCGATTGCAAAACTGAGATAAACACGGATTGCCTGGGCATAGGCGAGGGTTCCGGAACCGTTGTCGGCGATGGAAATGTCATCATCAACCAGTCCGACTGCTTTCGCGTCTGCAAGTGCTTTGTTCTGCACATCATCCAGCAGATCACAAAACGTCGTCAATGCCACCAGCTGCCGATTGGTAAACAGATCAGCATAATTTGACATGCCAAAGGCCGGTGGACTAAACCACCGGGGATTCTCAGGCAGTGGTCCATCAGGATAGTTTCCCGGTTTGGAGACTTCAGCGGCAGCTTCCTGTACAGCATCAGGAGAAAGATACAATCTTCCCCTTGGGCCCTCTGCAACAACTGCCATCAGCTGTGCTCCGATTTTGTGTCCTTTTCCCATGGATTTCACATAATCATCAGTTGTCAGTTCATGACAATGCGGACACTGAAAAACAGCGCTTCGTCCCGGTTTATTGGTTTCTTTCTCTGCCGGACATTTTCCATTATGAACATGAAAATGAAAGGAACCATTTTCAAATACCGGTTCCACCCAGGCTTCATGTCCTTTTTTCTTGGAAAGCACAAAGCTGCTGGCAAGCGGCATTTCACAGCCGCAGGCGGGATTCGGGCATTTGACGGTTCGCGCCCAGATCCAGGCGATGACCGTCGCTTTTCCACCGCCTTGTTCCGGCGGGACATCGACCTGCGGATACAGGTGTCCGATCCTTTTGAAGGCCTCCTGTTTCATCCATTCGCCGTAATAACGCACATCTTCCGCCAGTCCCGCGGCGCCTTTCCATTCGGTGTCGGCGCCGAATTTAGCACGGGCTTTCGGGTTGACCGGAGGCATATTGGCAAAGCGAGGCGGGATCTCGATCATGGCTTTGTTGATCATCACCGCCACCGGGTTCAGGTCGTGAGCGTGAGCTTTCAGTCCCAGCCGCTGGGCTTCCAGGGGGATGGCACCGCCCCCGGCAAAGGGATCCAGCAGCTCCGGCGGGTTGCCGCCCGTGGATTTCATGATCTCGGCTTTGGCAGCAGCAAGAACCTGTTCATCATTGGAATTCTCCCAAACCACCAGCTGTTCCAGGATCCGGAAGAGCCGCTCCCGTTCGGCGGCCTGTGCCTCTTCGGTCGGGAATTCTTCCGGATGGGAGGAAGGATCATCTACCAGCGAGGCCCAGATCACCGCCCGCGCCGCCGCCAGCGGCCGCCGCGCCCACCACAGGTGCAGCGTCGAGGGATGCCCATGCCGGATAGACTTCTCCCGTGCCGCCTGCTCATTGATCTTCTCCAGTGGCAGCGCCACCTCAATCAGCTTCTTGATCTGTGCCATAACCAATTCTCCCGTTTTCTCTAAAAATCCATAATAAATGTAACATTTTTTATGCCAACGCGCAATATGGCAATACTCATTGATTTTTCGGAAAAAATCATAAGTTTTCCTGAAAATTGTACCAGGCTGCACTTGTCATTACATTATTTATGTGATATTATTATTTCGTAACTGGCGAAGTAATTTATTGTTTTTCAGAGGCGTCTATGGTCATCCTTCATGTAAAACTGGATAATATCTTCGGTTTCAAAGATTTTGAAATCAATTTTTCCTATCCCAAGAAAATCGTCAATTCCCTGATTCCATCCGAACATCTCCCCGGGCGTCCGAACTTCCGCTACAAAAAGGCCGTGATCCTGATGGGTGCCAACGCCAGCGGAAAGACGACGCTTGGGAAAGCGCTGTATTATATTTTCGAATTGATCAGAACGCGGGATATTTATGGATTATGGAAATCAAGTCCGAACAAAAATAAAAAAGCAACCTATATGATCGATTTTGTGATGGATGATGGAAAGCTTTACCGTGTTAAAGGTTTTTCCGAATCCGGACAGGAACAATTCACGGTTTATTCAGCAGAGATAGGTAAAAATGACTCTTACGAAAAATCTGTCGCGATGCTTCAACCTGTCTATCCGGATAATAACCTTTTCCAGAAGCTAAAATATCGGTTTGCTTATCCGGATATTTCACAAAATACCGGCACAGAGGGAATAGATGAGAATCAGCTTCTGAAAGTGCTATGCGCTGTTCTGGGAACATTAGATCCAACGCTCCAGGAAATTACGATCGCACGGGAGCTGAAGAATTCATTCATTATTCGCAGGAAAGACGAAGAAATCATTATTCAGGACGGTAAACTGCTGAATGGTGATGCGCTTTCCAGCGGAACGATCGAGGGAATTGATATTGCTCTGTTTCTGGCTTCGATCATGCAGGGAGATGAAACCTTTTATTACTGCGATGAGCACTTCTCTTATATTCAGAGTGATATTGAAAAACGCATTTTCGGCATTATGCTGGACCATTTAGGTGATTATGATCAGCTGATCTTCACTACACATAACATGGAAATGCTGGACCTGAACCTTCCGAAACATGCTTATGCTTTCCTGAGAAAAAAGGCGGATGAGAACGGTGATTATAAAATCAGTGCGGTTTATGCCGATGAGTATCTGAAGCGCAATACGGACTCGATCCGCAGCGCCGTGGGAAATGACATCTTTGCGAGCCTGCCGGATGACAGTCTGCTGGATCAGCTCGACCGGGAGTATGCAGCATGAGCAATCAGTGTTTCTATTTTGTTGAAGGTAAATGCGAGGAAACACTCGTCAAGGCATTGAAAGAAAAACCGGCACTGATTATGGAAGGCCGCGTCAAGGTGTTCAATCCGATCGATAATGTTTTGCCTCGTTCCGAGCTGCTGCGGATCACTGCCGGATCATATGTTGTTTTTGCGTTTGACACGGATGTGGCGAAGACGGATACGCTGAAGAAAAACATAAAAATTCTGCAGGATCACGTCCGGAATGTAACGGTAGTTCTGCTTCCCCAGGTGCTGAATCTGGAAGACGAACTGAAGCACTGCACCGACATAAAAGATGTCATAGAACTGACCAAAAGCAAAAGCCGCAAAGATTTTAAGCGGGATTTCTGCAAACTGACCAACTGCCGCCAGGTTCTGGAAACACATCATATTGATGTAAAGCGACTCTGGTCAACGCCGGTTCCGGAATCTTTCCATTTTCTGCTGGTAAATGCAGGAAAGATCAAGAAAAAATGAATAATTCACAGATAAAATCGCAAATTCTATGATATAAATAAATTGGGTTTTGACTTCACAACTCGTGCGAGCGTTTTCGCCGCCACCCCACTCAAAATGGGGCCTCTCAAAGGATATTTCGAAGAAGGAGGAAAGGATGAAACTCACTGAACGTGAAGTCATTACGCTGATCAATGCTCTGCGTGATATCCTGATTGTAATCTTCAAGAAATAGATATCATTCCTGTAATTCCAGGGTAGGGCAAAGAGAGGCACCCATAAACAGCGCCGGTCTCAATCCGGCGCCAATTCATTTCAATATTCTATTTTCTCATAATCGCCTTCTTCTGGTCCAAATCGATACCATATTTCGTCAGGAATCTGTTTTTTTGAAATTCTAATAATTCGTTTTTCAAATTGAGAATCTAAACATTGACATATTATTTCATAATCTTCTAATAAACCTTCATTGTTTATGCGAGGAAAAGCTGTTTCAGGCAGCCGTCGAGTCCATATTGTTTTTTTCTCCCCATGAGGTTTGATAAACAGCTCATAAAGAGAATGTTCCATTATTTCACAATAAATTCGCTCTATTCTGTCATCTTCATTTTTTTCAAGAAAAGAAAAAGTGTCTTTGTTGTTCTTACCTAAAAGGCATCCTCCGAGAATCATTATGTACAGTAAAAGAGTATTATTCCTTATTATTTCAACCTCTTTCCAATCGTAAATATTTTTTTTGTGGAATTTATCATTCCTGCATTCCTGTTTATAACACATTAGACAGTCATATAATGTATTCTGAAAATTCTCCTCATGAACTCTTAGTAAATCGGCTTGGCAAACAAATTTTATTAGATCATCCAAAAATATTTTTGTTTGTTTTTTTATTATTATCTCTGAAGTGAAGTCAACTAATTTGTCTTTTATCGTAATTTTGTAATTATTATCAATGGAAAATAATGATACTTTGTAAAGTAACTGTTCGATCGATTTCAAATAACCTGAGACTATTGCCGTGTAATCCATCAAATTGCAATTTGAATAATTATATAAATATTCAGAAGAAATAAAACTCTTCGCAAAATCAGATTTTCCTATCATGATTTTGTGATATTCTTTATCACTGAAATATCCAAGTAAATCAGTATTCTGAAATATTCTTCGCGTTCTTTCTCCAAGATTCTTTCCTTTATAATCTCTATTTATTATTTGATATTCGGCAATTTTACCAAAATTACTGTTTTCGTCGGTTCCATATTTTTTCGAGAATGGATCATTAAATAAATAGACAATGTCGTTTACTTTATTTGTAAGCACTCTTTCAGCTTTGAACCTAAACTGCAATAATGCCATCCCAGAATCAGACTGCAAACTATTAGCTCGAAAGAATTCATAGTATTCAGAGATCGTCTGTCTCATGAATTTTATATAGCTATGAGCTATAGATTTCTCGAAATAATGCACGAGGAAAGTTCCGATTGTCATTTTCCTGCTAATTACACCTGAAACAACTGGAAGATTATTCTCCAATTTGGAATAATAATGATCTTTTACAATTTTATTTCCTATAATAAGATATAAATCACTGCGAACGACCCATATCTCATCAATTTCATAGCAAGAAATTAAATCAATATCTTGCTCTGTGTAATCAGTATATCGAATGCCAATCTTTTTGTTGCCATCAACAATTACATATTCAATTCCTATTTTTTTCTCAAAATCCTCATCTGAGCTATACATCAAATCCCAGTAGTCTGTTACAGGTAATTCTTCTTCGCTTATTTCATAACCATCTGCTCTCAAAGCCTGTTGAATCACACCGTTCATAAGATAATCACGAACATATGTATTAACTTTCTTTTCGAAGTTTTGCATAAATTCGTAATCAGAAGACGATAATATCATTCCCAAAAAGCCATGATTCTTTCTTTCATAAGATGGTCGATTATAAAGATCAATGATTACATTCTGGCAGAATTTTGCCTTCATTTGTTCCATGATTTTTTGAAATATCTGTTTATTCATAAATATCCTCACCTATCTGCATTTTGATTAATCCCATCGGCCTATTATCTTTGCATTCGTAATCAAATCACTGATATCGAAATTGACAGAAGTCATCGTGAAATCCGGTTTGGTGTGGAAAGGTTCTTTCAGGTAGGTGGTCTTCGTATTTGTTCCGTCAACTTCCACCAGAGCCAGAATATAGCTTTCCGGTTTGTTGAGCCCGGTCAGGATCTCGTTTTTGGAGACAGTAACCGTTGTAGCTCCTTTCACACGTCCTTTCACTTCGATAAAACGCAGATGTCCTTCCGGTGTCTGGGATTCCACATCATAACCGACATTTTCTTTGCTTACATCCCGAGGCGTGTTGCCAAGCGAGCGCTCAATCGACATAACAGCATTCATCCCAGCCAATTCGATCCGCTTCCGCTCGTCGTATCCCCAATCCAACGACGTTTCCGCGATCGTGCTGCCATTTGCCTGGGAGAGCAGCCCTGCGGGAATCACCAGCGCACCGGATGTGATCAGCGGAGGAGCGGCCGTGATCAGCCGTTCTTTCTCCAACACATCCATACGGTGCTTGAGCCGCTGCTGAAGCTCATCGGCACGCCGGGAGCAGTTTTGTGAATTCAGCCTGGAGTTGACCCTCCCGGCAGCTTCCTTTTGTTTCAGCTCGGAGGCACGGAAATCCCAATACTGGATCTCTTCTGTCAGGCGCTCTTTGACCGCCTTGGCGGTCTTGTCGATGCGGGCATTATTCCGGTCCCGGACTTCGGAGACATGGCGCGGGATCAGCTTTTCGACCGTAAAAGAAATAGCCTTTTCTTCCACATCACCGCTCAGCCATTCCTGTGTTTTCATCCAGGGACGGATCCAGCCCAGTTCATCCGATGTTGCCGGCCGGTAATCCAGGTACGGCGCAAAGCCTCCGTTTCGGGCGCTGCCATCATTCAGCAGTTCAACGAAGTGGACATGCTGTGAGATAACACGTCGGCTGCCGTCTTTCAACACTGTTCCGTCCCGGATGGTGTCTTCAACATAGAAAAGCAGCCGGGGTTCCGTTCCCGGATCATTTTCATCGATCAGGACCGCACCGCGTTTCCCTACATCGTAAAACTTCTCCCGGATCAGGTCACTGACCGCTTCCAGAAGTGGATGCCCCGGGCAGAGCAGCGCCGCGTTCGGCAGTCCGGGAACGGTGCAGTATTTTTTCTCAAAACAGACACGCTCATAGCGGGTCAGAACCGGTTCCCCGAAGCCGATCAGCATATCACGATTTCGGATCTCATAAGGAACACGCGTGATCTCCCAGCGGCCTTCTTCCTTTTCGCGGATCTGTCCGCCCAGATAGCGGAAAGCTTCCATAAAGAAGGCGGCAATATAAAACGGCTGCAGTCTGTGAGCTTCTGCCCGTTCCATTTCTTCGCGGATTTTCATCACCTTGCTGAGGTCCATGCTGTCATCGGTCAGTGCACGTTCCTCCAGCAGCTGCCGCAGTTTATCACGGTCCAGTGAGTTGTCTACCGCCTGTTCGAGCTTCGCACGAACTTTTGGATCGTTCCCATAACGGATAGCGTCGATCAGCAGGTCCCGAAGCGCACGATTATTAAAGGTAACCTTACCCAGAATATCAAAGACTTTACCGCCCAGGGCATTGCGTTCTTCTTCCAGCTTTCGGAACAGGTGCTGGAAAACTTCGCCTTCACGGGTGTCGTTGGCAACCAGGTTCCACAGGTGGCAGACCTCTGTCTGGCCGATACGATGAATTCGGCCGAAACGCTGCTCCAACCGGTTCGGGTTCCATGGCAGGTCGTAGTTGACCATCAAATGCGCCCGCTGAAGATTTACTCCTTCACCGGCGGCATCGGTTGCGATCAGGATGCGGACGCCTTTATCATATTTGAAGAGTTCTTCCACCTTTTTCCGTTCATCCCGCAGCATCCCACCATGGATGGTAACAACAGCTTCTTCGTTACCGAGAAGCGACCGGATTTTTTCTGCCAGATAATTCAACGTGTCTTTGTGTTCGGTGAAGATAATGAGCTTTTCCCGCTGTCCGGTGGAAGTGAACAGTTTTTCATTATCCTGAAGCAGTGCAGAAAGTTCTTCCCATTTCCGGTCTGTGCCGCTGGTCCGGACACTGTTGGCAAGGGGTTCCAGTCGTTTCAGTGTGGCGATTTCCGCTTCCAGTTCAGCGATCGTCCGTGCAGCTGTTGCCTGGTCGTTCAGTGAATCTTCCGCATTTTCGATTTCATCGCCGGTGTAATCATCCTCATCAAAATCGCTGCCAAAATCGATCTGTGACTTGATCTCGCTGGCCCTGGCGCCGATCCGTTCTTCTGCCAGTCGGCTTTCCAGCTTTTGCCGCCGTCTGTGCAGGGATTGATATATCGCTTCCGGAGAAGAGGCAAGGCGTCTTTGCAGAATGGTCAAGGCAAAACCAACGGTCGTCCGATGTTCACCATCCAACTGATCCGCGCGGTTGAATTCCTCACGGACATAATCCGTAACCTCATTATAGAGAAGAGTTTCCATTGGGGAGAGATCATAACTGACGGTATAAGCCAGCCGTTCCGGGAACAGCGGCTTTCCGTCGAATTTGAGCAGTTCTTCCTTGACCAGCCGCCGCATCACGTCCGATACATTGATGGATTGATTGGCGCTGCGGGTCACACCTTCAAAACGGTCCGCATCCACCAGTGCCAGGAAGAGCTGAAAATCTTCATTTTTCCCGTTATGCGGAGTAGCTGTCAACAGCAGGAAATGACGTGCGATCTCTGAAAGCAGCCTGCCAAGCTGATAGCGGCGGGTGTATTTGACTTCTCCGCCCCAGACGGTCGCGGACATCTTGTGCGCTTCATCGACAACGATCAGGTCCCAATCCGTGACCCGCAGCTTGTCCTGAAGTGTCTCATCCCGGGAGAGCTTATCCAGGCGGGCAATGCAGTAATTTATTTCCGAGAACACATTCCCGGAAACGGCTGCTTCGATGCGGTCATTGGTCAGGATCTCAAAATGCAGGTGGAATTTTTCATAGAGTTCATCCTGCCACTGTTCGGCAAGACTTCCCGGACAGACGATCATACAGCGCTTCAGGTCTCCCCTGGCAATAAGCTCTTTCAGCAGCAGGCCGGTCATGATGGTCTTTCCGGCACCGGGATCATCCGCAAGCACGTAGCGCAGCGGGAGCCGCGGAAGCATTTCCTCATAAACTGCCGAGATCTGGTGCGGCAGGGGTTCCACGGAAGAAGTATGGACAGCAAGATAGGGGTCGAAGAGATGTGCCAGGTGAATGCGGTTCGCTTCGGAATAGAGTTTGAGCTTTTCTCCGTCTGCGTCAAAGCTCCAGGGAAGTGCAGCAGACTGCAGTTCCAGACGTGCTTCGTCGTCACGATAAAGCAGTATCCCGCCGTAATTACCGGATTGATCCTTATAGGTCACATCCAACACGCCGGAGCCTCGCCAGCGGACACTTTGAATCTCAACCGCCTGATTGGGAACCAATCCAAGCACTTTGCTGTCAACAACGATCTCTTCCAGTTTTGCCATGTGTTTTTACTCCTCGTCGCTGCAAGTGAATTAACTGAAAATAATATAGCAGTTCCAAATTTTCAGTACACTTATCCTTAATAATTCTATCTGAAATGTTCTTTTTTTACTTCATAAGTATATAGTGTTGTTTGTCATACCTGGGAAAAGAGGACGGTTTCCGATGAAGGAGAAAATTGTCCTCCGGTAATTGCAGGGTGCTGTGCCGGTTTCTTTTCATCTATATTCCCCCGTTTCCTTTGGAGAGCTGCGGCATTGTGGTATAATGCGGTGTTATACAGGGCTAATGCGCTTTTGCATTGGTATCTGATTTTTTGTGTAAAAATACCAGGAGTGATTCATGAGCGGATTAGAGATCAAAAACCTTTACGTCAGTGTTCACGAAAAACAAATAATTGAAAATTTTTCACTAACAGTTCCGAAGGGTGAGATCCATGCCATCATGGGGCCGAACGGGACCGGAAAATCCACCCTTTCCTACACCATTATGGGCCATCCTGCCTACCGTCCCTCCTCCGGTGACATTTTGATGAACGGCGAACGCATCAACGACTGGACGCCGGATCAGCGTTCTCATGCCGGGCTGTTCCTTGCGCTTCAATACCCTGTGGCTGTGCCCGGTGTTACCGTGGCAAATTTCCTGCGGACGGCGCTGAACACCCAGCGCAAAGCCCGGGATCCGGAAGATCACGGCATTCCGGTGCCGGCTTTCCGCAAGCTGCTGCGGGAAAAAATGAATAAACTCAAGATGGATTCCTCTTTTGCATCCCGTTATCTCAATGACGGTTTTTCGGGCGGTGAAAAGAAACGCACCGAGATCCTGCAGATGGCTGTGCTGCAGCCGGAAATTGCCATCCTGGACGAGATCGACTCCGGACTGGACATCGACGCGCTGCGTATTGTCGCGGAAGGCGTCAACATGCTGGTGCAGGAAAACGGGATGGGCGTCCTGGTCATCACCCATTATCAGCGCCTGCTGGACTATATCAAACCGGATGCGGTACACGTGATGATGGACGGGTACATTGTCCGTTCCGGTGACGATTCCCTGGCCCTGGAACTGGAAGAGAAGGGCTACGAGTGGCTGAAAGAAAATCAGAAATAAGAAATCAGAAATAAGAAATGAATGACAGCTTTAAACAAAATTACGATGATCTCGGGATGAACAATGAGGCTTACGGCTTTCAGGATCCTGATGTCTCTGTATTCAAAACAAAAGAAGGACTGGATGAGGAAGTCGTCCGGCAGATCTCAGCCATGAAGGGAGAACCGGAATGGATGCTGAATTACCGGCTCAAAAGCCTGGATCATTTCCGCAAGCGTCCGATGCCGGACTGGGGACCGGATGTCTCGAACCTGGATCTGGATCATCTGGTGTATTATGTCCGTCCTTCGGAAAAGTCCGAAAAAAGCTGGGATGACGTCCCGGAGACCATCAAAAACACCTTCGACAAGCTGGGTATCCCGGAAGCCGAACAGAAGTTCCTGGCCGGTGTCGGAGCACAGTATGAATCCGAAATGGTTTACCACTCCATTCAGGAACAGCTGGAAAAGCAGGGTGTGATTTTTGTCAGCATAGAAGACGGACTGAGGCTTTATCCGGAGCTGTTCCGTGAGTATTTCGGCACGGTGGTGCCTTACAATGACAACAAATTTGCCGCGCTGAACGGTGCGGTCTGGTCCGGCGGTTCTTTCGTTTATGTACCGAAAGGCGTGCATGTGGAACTGCCGCTGCAGGCTTATTTCCGCATGAACATGGCGAATGTGGGCCAGTTTGAACGCTCGCTCATCATTGCCGATGAAGGTTCTCAGGTCCATTATGTCGAGGGCTGTACCGCTCCGCAATATACCACAAACTCCTTCCACTCCGGTGTGATCGAGATCGTTGTCAAGCGCGGCGCCCGGGTGCGCTATTCGACCATCCAGAACTGGTCGACCAATGTTTACAATCTGGTGACCCAGCGTGCCAAGGTCTTTGCCAACGGGACGATGGAGTGGGTCGATTCCAACCTCGGTTCTCATGTGACCATGAAATACCCCGCCTGCTACCTGATGGAAGAAGGCGCTCATGGAGAGATGCTCTCCATGGCTTTCGCCGGACGGAACCAGATCCAGGATGCGGGTTCCAAGATGGTTCACTTCGCTCCGAACACGACCAGCAAAGTGACATCCAAGTCTATTTCCAAGAACGGCGGACGGTCTTCTTTCCGTGGGTTGGTGAAGGTGATGCCCGGTGCGGTCAACGCCAAAGTGAACGTGGTCTGTGATGCGCTGATTTTGGACCCGATCTCTCAATCGGATACCTACCCGACCATGGATGTGAAGCAGAAGAATGTCTCCATCGGGCATGAGGCCTCTGTCTCCAAAGTGGGGGAGGAGCAGCTGTTTTACCTGATGAGCCGCGGGCTGAGTGAGGAGGAGGCGACCTCCATGGTCGTTTCCGGCTTTATCGAGCCGCTGGTCAAGGAGCTGCCGATGGAATACGCGGTGGAAATGAACCGCCTGATCCAGCTGCAGATGTCAGATTCGGTCGGATGAATCAACAGGGAACAGGATATAGGATATAGGGGATCGTGAATAGAGATGAGAAATCTTAAAGAAAACCTTTCAACACTCCTTGAAAATACACTGGCAAAGATTGAACAGCGGAGTTCGAATTCGCTTGAAATTCTCGGGAAGGAAAAACATGCTGATGACCTTTGTGCTCACTTTGTCTGGAAAGACGGTGAGCAGTCCGTCTTTCTGTGCCCGAAAGCAATAGAAAAAGGCGCCGTATTTGCAACAGCTGATGAAGCTTTGAAAGAGCATCCGGAATTGAGCACAAAACTGGAATCACTCACAAAAGGTGATGCGGAAGATCCATATGCAAAAGCGCTTTCTCCGCGGACATCGGAAAGCATTGTCCTTTTTATCCCGCGGAAAATGTGCCAAAAGCGTGAATTTTTGCTGGACCTGGAACTTTCCGATCCGGCCCGGGCTGCCCTGCTGAAGATCTACGTCCTGATCGAGGATGATGCTTCCGCAGTCGTTACGCTCAACATGCACTCCCGCGGGATCAGCAATCCCAATTTGTTCGCCGGACAGTTTTACTGTTCCGTCGGGAAAAATGCTCACCTGGTGCTGAACGAGGTACAGGATTTTGGAAACCAAACCATCTCCGTCCGCCGTGAACAGAGCATCGTGCAGGAAGGCGGAGATTTCCACTGGAATATCTGTGAACTGGGCGGCGCGAAGAGCTTTGACAGCCTTGACGTGAAAATGGCAGGCGAAAACGCTTCCGCTGTCGTTTACGGTCTTTATTTTCCGGTAAAAGATCAGCTGATGCACATCGAAACACGGCAGGACCATCTGGTGCCGCATACCTTTTCCAACCTTCACTACAAGGGCGCTCTCGCCGACCGCGCCAGTGCCAGCTGGGAAGGGATGATCTATGTGGACCCGAAGGCCGACAAGACTGACGGTTACCAAAAGAACGAAAACCTGATGCTTTCCGATGAGGCTGAGATCTTTGCGAAACCGGGCCTGGAGATCATCATGGATGATGTGAAATGCTCCCATGGGACAACCATCACCAACATCGATGACGACCAGATCTTTTATCTCACCAGCCGCGGCATCCCGGAGCGGGAAGCGGAAAAGCTGGTGATCCGGGGTTTCTTTGACACGATCCTGAACCTTGTCACCTACTCGCCGATCCGCGGAAAACTACAGAGCAAAATTGATTCCAAAATGGAAGAAGGAGAATAAACATGCCCCATTCCACACCACCACTGAAAGCCACCGATTGGGGGCAGCAATATGAAGTCGGCGACATCGTCGAGGTCAACTGTGACTACGAGCGCAAGGGCGAACGCCGACACGGCTGGATCCGCGGCATTGTCGTTCAATCCGACCCGAAGATGATCGCGGTGCAGTTCCGTGCCAATGTTTATCTCACGGACGGATGGATGGTGCCGGATCACATTCTCTGGTATCCGATCACATCTCCTGCAGTGCGGCCAAACACAAGAGAGTAAAAGATGAGTAAAAGGTAAAAGGTGTTAGGCGCTGGGAGATAGGTGTTAGGTTTCAGGTATCAGGTTTCCAGTGATCGGTTATCATCGGTCTTTTATACTCTAATTTATAAATCCAAATCAGAAATCACCGATGCGTTATGAAAATCAGAATTCCTAAAACCTAAAACCTGATACCTAAGGAAGCACTGATTAATACCGATTTCACGTCAAACGAGTCAATGCAACCTGTTCTGTTGACTCAAATCTGAGTCAACGAAAACAGGTCACTCTTGACTCAGAACGAATAAATCAGCGTTTTCCTAATACCTAACACCTCTATCAAAGAAAGGCCGGACGATACAAAACATGTTTGACAGTAAGAAAATTCTTCAGGATTTCCCCCTTTTGCAGCAGACCGGAGCAGACGGGAAACGCATCTGCTACCTGGATTCCGGGGCGACCAGCCAGAAGCCGGAATCGGTCATCAATGCTGTAACGGAATATTACAGAGACTACAACGCCAATGTTCACCGGGGCATTTATGCGATCTCGGAACGGGCGACGGAAGCTACGGAATCCACACGCAAAAAGATCCGTGATTTTATCCATGCGAAGTCTGTCAGCGAGGTCATCTTTACCCGCAATGCCACTGAAGCAGTCAACCTGGTTGCCCGAACGTGGGGAGAAGCGAACCTGAAGCAGGGGGATACGGTGCTGCTCAGCCAGATGGAGCATCACTCCAACCTGGTTCCCTGGTATATGCTTGCGGAAAAGCTCGGCATCAATGTTGAATTTATTCCGGTCACGGATGATTTTCAGCTGGATATGGATGCCTTTCAGGTTTTGCTGAAACGCTGCGCACCGAAACTGGTTTCGGTCACGGGCATGTCCAATGTGCTCGGTACGATCCCCGATATCCGGGGGATGGTGCGGGATGCTCATGCTGCCGGCGCCTTGTTCCTGGTGGACGGCGCTCAGTCCGTCCCGCATATGCCCGTTGATGTACAGGACCTGGATGTGGATTTCATGGTTTTTTCCGCTCACAAGATGCTGGGCCCGACCGGGCTTGGGGTGCTTTACGGGAAAAAAGAGCTGCTGAATGCCATGCCCCCGTTTTTGGGCGGAGGTGACATGATCGGCAAGGTTCATTTCGGTTCCTTTACCTGCAATGAGCTGCCGTATAAATTCGAAGCAGGAACTCCCTCCATTGCTGAGGAAGTCAGTTTTGGGGCGGCAATCGATTACCTCAACACCCTGGGTATGGACAACGTCTTCGAACACGAAAAGGTGCTGACGGAACTGGCGATCGGTCGGCTCCTGGAGATCCCGGGACTGAAGATCTTTGGTCCGCAGGACGGGAACCGCGGCGGTGCTGTGAGCTTTACCCTGGATTATGTGCACCCGCATGACGTGGCGGATATCCTCGGTTCCCGGAATGTGTGTGTCCGTGCGGGACATCATTGTGCCATGCCGCTGCACGAACGCTTCAATGTTCCGGCAACGACCCGGGCAAGTTTTTATTTGTATAACACTGAAGAAGACATTGACCGTCTCTGTGAGGCGCTGATGTATGTATATAAATTATTTGGATGAATAAATGAAGATGTAAGAATGAAGTGAAGGCATTATTCTTCATTTCGCAGTCGGAGACAATTATGGACGACATGTACCGCGAACTGATCATTGAGCATTATAAAAACCCATCTTATCGGGGAACGCTGGATCCCTGTGATCACAGTTATGAGGATGAAAATCCTTCCTGTGGTGATGAGCTCCGAATCATGCTCAATGTGGATGAGAACAACATCATCACCGATGCCCGGTTTGAGGGACATGGCTGTGCCATATCCCAGGCTTCCGCTGATTTGCTGCTGGAGGATGTGATCGGGAAAAGTGTGGATGAGGTGAAGAGCATGAACAAAGAAGATGTCCTTGACTTGCTGGGCCTGGAAACGCTCGGGCCCGCCCGCATCAAATGCGCCATGCTCTCGCTCAAGTGCCTCAAAGCCGGTCTCTATGGCGTAGAAGGTCATGCCTGGGAAGATATTATCTGATAAGTTTATGTCTCGGAAAGAAGAACTGCGGCAAATCGAACAGATCCGGGAGGCGAATTTTCGCCTCCTTCATCTATATAGCCTCT
>CAYWKZ010000011.1:29348-35641 GCA_964459115.1 uncultured Leptolinea sp.
CAAATCGAACAGATCCGGGAGGCGAATTTTCGCCTCCTTCATCTATATAGCCTCTATCTTAACGAATGGGCTGATTTTATAACGGCAGAGATGGTGAAGGAGATCGCCGGGATTGGAAATTTCAGTCAGGAAGAGGCTTTCCTGATATTGTTCGCTGAAGCTTGCGGTGTCCATCCGACTGACGGCGCGGAGGACGGAGATTTCTTTCAAAATTTTCTCGCTCCATCTGTAAGCTGCCTGGACGCGGAGGTTTACCGCGCTGATCCTTATTACCGGAATATCCGTTTTCCGAATGTTCGTAACGGCAGTTGGGAACTGCGCACTGATACACTGAAACCGTTTCAGCCTTTCATTTGGGATGATATCCGTCCTGATGAACAACTGCGGGAACTGCCGCCGCTGGGATATTTTACGGAAGAATTCTCTTACCCGGTCGTTTTGGAGGACGGACGTGAATGGATGCTGGTGACCCCCAACGAGGTGGAAACCATTCGTCCCGCGGTCAGGGCTGCCCATGGGCAGGTGGTGACCTTTGGACTGGGCCTGGGGTACTTTCCCTATATGGCGTCCCGGAAAAGGGATGTTGAACGGGTCGTGGTGGTGGAAAAAGACCCGAGGGTGATCGATCTGTTTGAAACATACATCCTTCCGCAGTTTGAAAACAAAGAGAAAATCCGGCTTGTCTGCATGGATGCTTTCGATTATCTGGACCGGGTGATGCCTTTTGAGGATTATGATTATGCCTATGCGGACATCTGGCATGATGCGGGGGATGGGGTGCCGCTGTATCTCCGTTTCAACAAATACGAAGAGCGCTTTCCGGGAACAAAATTTGACTACTGGATCGAAGATACGATGCTGAGTTATCTGCGCTGGTACGATTTTAACCGTATGCCCGCAGATGTCCGGGATCCCCGGCGCTGGCTGAACAATGCCAACACCCGGGAGCGTGCAAAAAAGCTGCGTGCAGAAGACTGGATAGAGCGTGTATCGTGAAAAAAGCCTGCTATGCCTGAGAATCAGAGGATTTTGACGAAAGAATGTCAGTTGTCCTTTACGCTTCCGCAAAAAAGGGGTAAAATATACCCCGTAAAAAAGGTATAAGGAGTTTTCTATGAATGGAAAAAAATTCTTGGGTTATTTAACCATTGTTTTGTTCATCTTCTTTGAAGTCTATGCCGGCGTCCGGCTGCTGACCAATCCCATTGAATTTACCAACAGCATGGTGATCATCTTTGGCGTCGTCATGATCATCATTGGTCTGGTCAGTATCGTTCGTGCTATCGATGCAAAATCAACAGGTAAGCTCCCCTATCGTTTGGGACTTTGGGGCGGTATTCTTGACCTGATCATCGGTGTGCTCTGCGCTTTCTTCAGCTCAAAGGTCGTCAATCTCTTCCCGGTTCTGGTGATGATTTACGGTATCATTATGATCATTTCCGGTATCCACAAGTTCCGCAATTATCTCGTACTCAAAGATTTTGGCATCAACCGCTCCTGGCTGATGGTTGTCAGTGCGATCCTGTCCATCGTTCTTGGTATTGTGGTTTTCCTGAACCCCTTCACCGCAACCGGAGCTGCCTGGACTTATACCGGCATCTTCCTCATCGTGGAAGGTGTGTTTGACCTGTTTACTTTCATTTTTAGCTTTTTCTTCTAAAACCCTGAATTTTTGAAATGATTCAAAGAGTGCGGAGCGTTTTCCCCGCACTCTTTTTTTCGTATTTTCACGGTTGCAGCCCGGCGGTTTTCCTGATACAATTGAGCTGTAGGATAATAAAGAAAGGGTGATAATATCTCCTGCTGCATATGTCAATGTCAAAAAAATCAGGCGCCTCTATTATTTTTTCCGTGATTTCTCTGCTTCTTTTCCTGTTTGCCTGCGGGATCGTACAATATTTTATCTGGAGTGACCTGTTTGTCCAGGAATTTGACGCGGATGTGGCTGAAAACGTGATCTGGGCTCAGGCTGCCATTGAGTCAGGGAAGCTTGTGAATCCTGATTTTTATTATACGCATTTACTCCCCTTCGGCGGGCAGCTGGTATTCATCCCGGTCGTTCAGCATTTCGGTGTGACCTTATACGCACTTCGTCTCGGTATGAGCATCTGCTCGGCACTATTTGCTCTGGTTTTAGCTGTGTTTTTTCTCAGCCTGGACTGGGGTTTTCCGTTCTCCTTTTTTTCTGCGGCGGTCATCCTGATGTTCCTTTCCGGAACATCGAAACTGCGTGATATTTTCTGGTCCCATGTGGTGCATTACAACCTGCCGCTGTTTTATCTTTTGCTTGCCTTTATTTTTCTGAGCCTGATGCTCCGGAGCGGTAAAAAGCGCAGCGTGGCCGGTCTGATCGGTTTTGAAATCTGTCTGGTGCTGGGCAGCGCCAATGATGTCGCTGTGTTTCTGTTCTTTTCCGCAGCGCTTTTCTGCGGGATGGTGCTGGAATGTTTCCTGAGAGGCGGCATTCAAGTGTTTTTGAAAAAGGATAATCTGGATCTCATGATAAAAACTCTGGCCGGAATCGTGACCGGGTTTATTCTGGGGAAGGTGCTGACAGCCAATGCTTCAACGGCTTATGCGGAAATGTTTTCGCAATATTCAGCGGCTGACGAGTGGGTAGGGAATCTGCTGGCTTTCCCCAATAACTGGTTTACAATGTTCACCACGCTCCCGGAAGAAAACATCCCGTTTTTCAGCAGTGTGGGCATAAAATTGCTGATCCGTCTGGCAGCGGCTTTGTTCATCGCGCTGCTCTCTGTGCGCTCTTTCTTTGTCTTTTCACGGGTCCGTTCGCAGCTGGAGCGTACATTTTTCTGTGTGCACTGGTTTATTTCTGCGGCTATTCTGTTCTTTTATGTTTTCGGTGTGATCTCCTCCACAAGCTGGCGGATCATCCCCATGTTTTTTACATCTCTCGTCACCGTGCTGATCGTGCTGAAAAATGATTTTCATGAGCTGAAAAGCAGGATCCCGGCAATTCAGCTGGCTGATTTGGGTACGGCTGTCTCTATGCTGCTTTATGCCGGAATTTGCAGTGTGACGGTTTTTCACCAGAGCATCAGCACGGATCTCTGGTTCGGTCAGGGGACGATCCTGAAAACCCTTGCGGACCACAGCCTGAGCTATGGCTATAACCTGGATTACTGGTTTACCAACAGCATCACCGTCCTGACCGATGAGCGGATCCGGGTCCGTGAGGTGATTTTGCGCAACGATGATTACCTGATCCCTTCCTACCATCAGTCGAATATCCACTGGTACGAGGATCAGCCTGATGTCGATCGTTATTTTCTGATCTGTCAGGAAGATGAGTTCTGGCGGCATCCGGAATTTGCTGAGGGCGCTGTTGAAACCTACCGGGCGACACAAAACCGCACATTTTATGAGGGGCCGGCCGGTTTCTTTATTTTCGTCTATGAAAATAACATTTTTTCTGATGTGAGCGCTGAAAGCTGAATCAAATCAGATTGGCGAATGCGTTTATAATTGAAGAAAGGCTTTCGTTTTTTTGGAAAACGATAAGTGTTTCAATATCAGAACAGACGCCGGTTATCTGAATAGACCGGCTGGAAAGGTCTCCCGAATGAAGATTTTGATTGGTACCAATAACGCGCATAAGGCACAGGAAATTCGCGACATGCTGCCGGGAATTGAGATCGTCCGTCCGAAAGACATCGGGTTGGAACTGGATGTGGATGAAAACGGAAAATCTTTTGAAGAAAATGCCATGATCAAAGCGAAAGCTTTCGCGGAGGCGTCAGGCATGGTGACCCTGGCTGATGATTCCGGGTTGGAAGTTGACTGCCTGAACGGCGAACCGGGCATCTATTCGGCGAGATATTGCCCGAAACCCGGGGCTGATGATGCGGACCGCAGACATTACCTGTTGGCGAACATTCAGAAGTGCGGTGCGGAGCGTCCCTGGACAGCCCGGTTCCGCTGCGAGATCGCGATCGTTTTCCCGGGCGAAAACAGGACCCTCAGAGCTTCCGGTGCCTGCGAGGGTGAAATCATCCCGGAGGAACGGGGCAGCAACGGGTTTGGCTATGACCCGGTTTTCTATAAGCCTGAATTAGGCAAGACACTTGCTGAACTGTCCGAGGCGGAAAAAAATGCCATTTCCCATCGGGGCAGCGCGATCAAAAAAGCCAGGCCGTTTTTAACGAGCATCGAGGGGTAATTTTATGGATACCATCAAACATTTGTTTCGGATAGGTTACGGACCCAGCAGTTCGCATACAATGGGACCGAAAAGGGCTGCCGAGCTCTTTCTGCACAAAAATTCCAGGGCATCTCACTTTTTGGTTACGCTTTACGGGAGTCTTGCTGCCACCGGAAAGGGACACATGACCGATAAAGCTATTCTTGATGTACTTGGCGCAGACCGTACCTCCATCAGCTGGCAGCCGGATGTGATGCTCCCTTACCACCCTAACGGCATGGAATTTGAGTCGTTCGATGAGGCGGGTACGGTCGTGGATGACTGGACGGTCTATTCTGTCGGCGGCGGACGGATCGATGACAAAGGCGACCGGATCCCGCCGGAAACCATCAGCAACATCTACCCGCATCACAACATGAATGAGATCCAGGCCTATCTGAACGAGACCGGCATGAACTTTTGGGAATATGTGGAAGAGTGTGAGGGACCGGAGATCTGGGACTATCTGCGGACGATATGGCATGTGATGAGCGATGCAGTCGACCGGGGCGTACGCCGGGAAGGAATGATCCCCGGCGGTCTTGGGATCTCACGGAAAGCAAACCTTTATTTCCGCCGCAGTCAGCTCACCAGGGACGGGTTTATCCACTCCACACCGATGAGCGCTTTTGCCCTGGCAGTCGCAGAGGAAAATGCCACCGGCGGACAGATCGTGACTGCCCCTACCTGCGGTTCCTGCGGGGTGCTGCCCGCGGTGCTCCGCTATTTTCAGAAAAAGATGGACATCACGGAAGAAAATATCCTGCGTTCCCTGGCGACTGCCGGTGTGTTCGGCAATGTCGTGAAGCATAACGGTTCGATTTCCGGTGCAGAGGTTGGTTGTCAGGGGGAGATCGGTGTGGCTTGTGCCATGGCTGCTGCTGCGGCTTCCTACTTCTATTCCGGTACAGCCCGGCAGATCGAATATGCCGCCGAATCCGGGTTGGAGCATCACCTGGGACTGACCTGCGACCCGGTTGCCGGCCTGGTACAGGTGCCCTGCATTGAGCGCAATGCGGCAGCGGCCAATGCGGCGCTCTTTGCGGCACAGTTCGTGATGTTCTCCGATGGCTCTCACCGGGTCAGTTTTGACGATGTGATCGAGGTCATGATGAATACCGGGATCGATATGCCTGCCCTTTATCGGGAGACTTCGGAAGGCGGCCTGGCGAAGGTCTACCGTATCCCGACCGGTGCATAAAATCTATGGACCATCAGACAACTTCGGAACTTCTGGAAATCAACCGGCGTTTTTACAGTGAGTTCGGTGATGCCTTTGCCGCGACCCGGCGCAGGATCCAGCCGGGGGTCAGTAAAGTTCTGGATACGATTCCCATAGAAACAGCAGCCGATTGGCTGGATTTGGGCTGCGGTTCCGGCGAGCTCGGAAAGATATGGGCTCAGCAGGGCCGCTCCGGTTCTTATACCGGTCTGGATTTCAGCGGTCCGCTGCTGCGGGAGGCGGAGAAAACAACAGCCGGCCTTTCGAATGAGGGGCTGACCCTTCGTTATCTTCCCGCTGACCTGATGGATCCGTATTGGCCGGAAATCCTTCAGAAACAGAAGTTTGACGGTGTGCTGGCCTTCGCTTCGCTGCACCACATCCCGGGCCGCGAAAATCATCTGCGCATTTTTCGTCAGGTTCGGGATTTATTGAAGCCTGAAGGACGGTTCATTTTCTCCGTCTGGCAGTTTCAGAATTCGCCGAAGCTGATGCAGCGGGTCCAGCCATGGGAACGGGCCGGTTTGAAGCCGGAACAGCTGGAAAACGGGGATACCCTCCTTGACTGGCGCCATGCCCTGCCGGATAACAAAGAAAAGACCGGGCTGCGCTATGTCCATCTTTTTACAGAGCTTGAATTATTGCAATTGACAGAGGAATGCAGGTTCACCTGTGTAAACAGGTTTTATTCTGACGGAGCTGAAGGAAACCTGGGATTGTACCTGGAGATAAAAGTCAGAGATTAGGAGATGCAGTGATGAAAAAGACAGGAATTATCGGATTGCTGCTTGTTGTTATGCTGGTCATGTTTTTGAACTGCAGTGCGATGGAAGAATCGGATCACCAAATCATTGTTATTGGTCAGAACGG